>RFSP01000111.1 GCA_009923895.1 Betaproteobacteria bacterium
GCAAACGGCACGATCAGATGGGTGGGTGCGGTCACAGCGAACACACGATCACAGGCATGGTCGTGCATTATCGACTCACCCTGGGTTAGCATGATGGGATGATGACCTGGTTGCAATCGTGGCCCTACGAGTGGCAGGTGGGATGGCGCTACACACGCGCTGGCCGCAGCGGCCGCCGAAATGGCTTCATCTCGTTTATTTCGGCCGTTTCCATGCTGGGCATTGCCCTGGGCGTGGCGGCGCTCATCATTGTCCTTTCAGTCATGAACGGCTTCCAAAAGGAAGTGCGAGACCGCATGCTCAGCGTCATCTCTCATGTGGAGGTGTTCAACGGGCAAGGGGAATCTCTGGCCGATTGGCGAGCGGTGGCTCAAGCGGCGCGTCAAGTCACCGAGGTGCAAGCTGCATCGCCCTTCATCGCGCAACAGGTGCTGGTGTCTCGCGGCGAATCCATGCGGGGTGCGGTGGTGCGCGGAATCTCTCCTGTCGACGAGGCCCAAGTCACCGACCTGGCAGCGCGGCTGTTGGACTCCACGCTGTCTCGGCTGCAACCGGGGGCTTGGCACATCGTGCTGGGTGTGGAGCTGGCCCGCTCATTGGGTGTGGCCGAGGGCGACAAAATCACCATCGTCGCGCCGGGAGGTCAAGTGACACCGGCGGGCGTGATGCCCCGGCTCAAGCAATTCTTGGTGATTGGCACCCTGGAGTCCGGCCACTATGAATACGACAGCAGCCTGGCCCTGATTCACTTGGACGATGCAGCGCGGCTCTTCCGACTGGAGGGTGCGTCGGGTGTGCAATTGCGGCTCAAAGACCCTCAGCAAGCGCGGGCCGTGGCGCAGGAACTCGTGGGCCATTTGCCCGCCAATCTCACCATTCGGGATTGGACGCGCACCAACCGCAATTGGTTCGATGCGGTGCAAATTGAAAAACGCATGATGTTCATCATCCTCACTCTCATTGTGGCGGTGGCCGCTTTCAATTTGGTGAGCACGCTGGTGATGACCGTCACCGACAAGCGGGCCGACATTGCCATCTTGCGTACCTTGGGCGCGAGCCCGCGCTCCATCATGGGTATTTTTGTGGTGCAAGGGGCCTTGGCCGGCGTCATCGGCACCCTGGGGGGTGTGGCCTTGGGCTTGCTTGTGGCTTGCAATATCGATGTCATCGTCCCGGCGATGGAGCGTGCCTTGGGGGTCGCTTTCTTGCCCGGCAGCATCTACCTCATCAGCCGCATGCCAAGTCAACCGCTGGCCAGCGACATCGTGCCCATCGCACTCATCTCCTTGGCCTTGGCCTTTGCAGCCACCTTGTATCCGAGTTGGCGTGCAAGCCGCGTCCATCCTGCCGAGGCCTTGCGCTATGAGTGAGGTGAGTATGGACCCCCGGCCCGTCGTGCTCCAGGCCTCCGCGCTGCACAAGCGCTTTCGCGAAGGCAGCGGCCGCGACGCCTTGGACGTGCGCGTTTTGCAAGGGGTGGACCTCACCGTGCATGCGGGGCAGACCCTGGCGGTGGTGGGCCCCTCAGGTGCGGGCAAGAGCACGCTGTTGCACCTCTTGGGGGGATTGGAGACGCCCACCAGCGGCCGCGTGATGCTGATGGGACGCGACCTGTCCACCCTGTCGGCACGGGACCAGGGTCTCTGGCGAAATCAACATCTCGGGTTTGTGTATCAGTTTCACCATTTGTTGCCCGAGTTCAGCGCGCTGGACAACGTGGCGATGCCATTGAGAATTCGGCGCCAGAACGTGGCTCAGGCGCATCAAGCTGCAAGCGAGGTCTTAAAACGCGTGGGTCTGCAAGATCGCATGTCACATCACCCCGCGCAATTGTCTGGGGGGGAACGGCAGCGTGTGGCCATCGCCCGCGCCCTGGTGACACGGCCCGCTTGCGTGCTGGCCGACGAGCCCACAGGCAATTTGGACCGCGCCACCGCCGAAACGGTGTTCACGCTGATGCTGGACTTGGCGCGGGAACAAGGCACGGCCTTTGTGGTGGTGACACACGACCCGCTCCTGGCCGCCCGGTGTGAATCCACTTTGCAGTTAGGGAATTGAGGTCCCCGTGAGGCGGCCCGGTATACACGGTCGGCAACCAATAAGACCACTCCTGCCTACAATGGCCCAGTGACTCCGATGAACCTCCTCAACGCCGATTTGCATTGCCACTCCACCGTGTCCGACGGCACCCTGGAGCCCGAAGCGTTGGCTGCCCGGGCGAAAGCCCATGGGGTGGAGTTGTGGTCGTTGACCGACCATGACGAGGTGGGGGGTCAACACCGCGCCATGGCGGCCGCCCGACAAGTGGGCATGGACTACCTCACCGGCTGCGAAATCTCGGTGACCTTTGCCGACGTGACCGTGCACATTGTGGGACTGGGTTTTGATCCCGATGATGCGCAACTCGTCAGCGGGCTGGCTGCCACCCGAGGAGGGCGCGCCGATCGTGCCAAAGAAATGAGCGAGGCGTTGGCCAAGGTGGGAATTCGCGACGCCTATGAAGGAGCCTTGCGATATGTGGGCAATCCCGATTTGATCAGTCGCACGCACTTTGCGCGGTTCTTGGTCGAAAGCGGTGTGTGTGCTGACACCTCCGAGGTGTTCCGCCGCTTCCTCACCGAAGGCAAACCCGGCTTTGTACCCCACCGTTGGGCCAAATTGGGCGATGCCGTGGGCTGGATCCGCCAGGCAGGCGGAGCGGCTGTGATCGCACACCCGGCCCGCTACCGGTTCACGCCCACCGAAGAATACGCCCTCTTCACCGAATTCAAGGCCCACGGTGGCCAGGCGGTGGAAGTGATCACCGGCAGTCACAGCGCGGCCGAGGCGGTGAAGTATGCCGACATGGCCACCGAATTTGGCCTCTTCGCCTCCCGAGGCAGCGACTTTCACGCCCCAGATGAAAGCCACACCGAGTTGGGCGCCTTGCCTGATCTGCCGGGTCAGCTCACTCCCGTGTGGCAAGCCCTGCAACACCGCGTCATACGGGCCTGATCAGACGCGGCGCGCCGAGAAGAGTCGGTCCAAGGCCGCCTCTATCACCAAGCTGCACGCACTGTAAAGAATGGACCCCACCAGGGCGGCGGCGAAGCTGCTCACATTGAAGCCACTGAGCAGTTCGGCAGCGGCCCAAAACGTGATGGCATTGATCACGAACAAGAACAAGCCCAGGGTCACCAAGGTGACGGGCAAGGTCAAAAACACCAACACGGGACGCAACACCGTGTTGAGAAGACCCAAGATGAAGGCGGCCACCAGCGCGGAGCCAAAGTCTTTGACTTCCACACCTGAATAAATCTGTGCCACCAGCAGCAATGAAGCGGCCAACAGCAACCAACGCGCAATCAATTTCATAAGCGTTTTAGCATAGCGCACTGTCAGGAAGTTGCGTGGGTCGATCCCTGAAAATAGGGACGTGTCGCAATTTTTCCATGTCCACCCTGACAACCCGCAAGGCCGCTTGATCAAGCAGGCCGTGCAAATCCTCAAGAGCGGCGGGGTGGCTGCCATTCCAACCGATTCCAGCTATGCCTTGGTATGCCAACTGGATGACAAATCGGCGGTCGAGCATTTGCGCCGCATCCGGCAGGTGGACGAGCGTCACCACCTCACATTGCTGTGTCGAGACTTGAGCGAGCTCGCCAGCTATGCCCGCGTGGACAACCGGCAGTACCGCTTGCTCAAATTGGGCACGCCGGGGCCGTTCACGTTCATTTTGGAAGCCACCAAAGAAGTGCCTCGCCGGGTCTCGCACCCTTCTCGACGCACGATCGGACTTAGAGTGCCCGACCATCGGGTCACGCAAGCCTTGCTGGCCGAGCATGGGGCGCCTTTGTTGGCCACCACCCTGATCCCGCCAGGTGAAACAGACCCCTTGAACGACCCCGACGAAATTCGCGAGCGCTTTGAAAAAGTGCTGCAAGCGGTGGTGGACGCGGGGGCTTGTTCGATAGAGCCCACCACCATCGTGGACTTGACCGCAGACGAACCGGTGCTCATCCGCCTGGGTTTGGGCGACCCAACCAGATTGGGCTTGTCGCCGCCCTGATGTGCGGCGCTGATGCGCCGCCTCAGCGCTTCAGATCGCGGCCGTCACCACCATTTCGACGCGGTACTGCGACGTGGCCAGTTTGGCCTCCACCGTGGCCCTTGGTGGCGCATGGCCCGCCGGCACCCATGCATCCCACACAGAGTTCATGCCCGCAAAGTCACCGATGTCGGCAACGAAGATCTGGCACATCAAGATTTTTGTCTTGTCGGTGCCGGCGCGCGCCAACAGCGCGTCGATCTGCTCCAGCACATCACGGGTCTGCCCCACGATGTCTTGCTTCGGGTCGCGCGCCACTTGACCCGCCAAGTACGCCACGCCATTGTGAATGGCCATGTCCGACAGTCGGGCGCCCACATCAAATCGTTGAACCATGTCAGGAATTTCCTTTGTGCTCTTTGTGTCCCAGCTTGCTCTCGGTGCCCGCCATGAGCTTGCGAATGTTGGTCTCATGTCGCCAAATTAAAAGCAGACACATGGGCACCAATGCCACCATCTCTTCACCGCCCCCCCAGATCAAGAGGTCATAAAAGGGTGCAAAGACCGCGGCAGCCAATGAGGCCAATGAAGAGTATCGGAAAAAGGCGGCAATGATGATCCAGGTGGCCAGGGTGGCCATGCCCAGCAAGGGATTGAGGGCCAACAACACGCCCGCGGCCGTTGCCACACCCTTGCCCCCCTGAAACTTGAAGAACACCGGCCACAAATGACCCAGGAAGGCCGCCAGCCCCACCAGCGCCACGACCGCATCGCTCCAGCCCAACTTTTGCCGAGCCCACAGCGCCAAGGCCACGGGCACATAGCCCTTGAGGGCGTCAAACACCAAGGTCAGCACGGCTGCCCACTTGTTGCCCGAGCGCAGCACGTTGGTGGCACCGGGGTTGCCTGACCCATAGCTGCGCGGATCGGCCAGGCCCATCCACCGGCTCACCAACACCGCGAAAGACAGGGATCCCATCAAATAGCCCGCGAGAAGGGCTGCGAGGGGAGCGACCGTGTTCAGCATGCTCATGGCGCAAGTGTATGCGCGTTGATGGCCGTCACCACAAGGACATCAAAGTGCACACTGAACCGAGCGGGCGCCCAAGGGATCGGTCAGCACTTGAGCAGAAATGCCCACCAAAAAGCCGCGCCGCCCGCCATTGATGAAGACTTTGGGGAGTGCGAGCACCGTGTGCTCCACAAAAATGGGCAGGGCCTTGCGAAGCCCAAAGGGCGAGGTGCCTCCCACCAAATAGCCACTGTGACGCTGAGCCACCTCGGGTTTGCAAGGTTCCACCGACTTCACACCCATGGCGCGAGCGAGGTTCTTGGTACTGACTTGACGATCGCCATGCATCAGCACAATCAGTGGCTGGGCTCGCTCGTCTTGCATCACCAGCGTTTTGACCACCGCGTGCTCGTCCACACCCAGTTGGCGCGCTGACTCGGCCGTACCGCCTTGGTCGACATAGTCATAGGGGTGCTCGGTAAATGAAATGCCGTGTGCTCGCAACCACTGGGTGGCGGGCGTTTCACTGACGTGACGGTCTTTCTTGGCCATAAATCCTTTCGCAGGCGCCAAGCCCAGCGCAACTTTATGATGTCGACATTGTCATCGCGTCTACGCGCCGTTTGGCGTCGCCCCTCCCATGCTCAAAATCCTCCTTCAACCTGGCGTGCTCTGGATCACCTTGGCGGCCGGCAGCATTCTGGCCATCACCATGGGAGCGCGACAATCGATGGGATTGTTCTTGGGCCCCATGAACACCGACACGGGGTTGGGCATTGCCACCTTGAGCCTGGCCATGGCGGTGGGGCAATTTGTGTGGGGAGCGGTACAACCCGTGGCCGGCGCCATGGCCGACCGTTGGGGTCCGAGGCCTGTCCTGCTGGGGGGCATCGTCATCATGGCCCTGGGTACCGCACTGACGCCTTTTGCGCATTCCGGTCTGGCCATGATCGTCACGCTGGGGGTGTTGACCACATTGGGGTCGGGCAGCAGCAGTTTTTCGGTGCTCTTGGGTGCGGCGGCACAACGCATGTCACCGCAAGCGCGAGGGGCCGCCTCGGGCGTGATCAACGCAGGCGGATCGTTTGGCCAGTTTGTTTTTGCGCCCATCACGCAAAAGCTGATCCAGTCCTTTGGATGGGTCGGCGCCATGTGGTCCTTGGCGGCACTCACCTTGGCGGCCTTGCCTTTGGTGGGCGTCTTGACCCGAGGCACTCAAGCGCCGACTACGGCGCCAGCAGCCCCCAGCGGTTCAGCCCCTGCCCAAGCCAGCACCGGCGTACCCGACACAGGCCTGAAAGCCGCCGTCGGCCAGGCCTTGAAGGATCGCAGCTACTTGCTCTTGCACCTCGGATTTTTTACCTGCGGCTTTCATGTGGCCTTCTTGGTCACCCACTTGCCCACTGAAGTGAACTTGTGCGGACTGCCTGCCTCTGTGGC
>RFSP01000112.1 GCA_009923895.1 Betaproteobacteria bacterium
AACCGCGGCGGCTACAAGGTGTTCTCGATCGAGGTCGAGAACTGCCTGATGGCGCATCCGCAGGTGCAGGAGGCAGCCACCGTGGGCGTGCCTTGCCCGGTGCTGGGCGAGCGGGTTCATGCCTTTGTGGGTCTCAAGCCGGGCTACGCCGCCACCGAAGTCCTGCAGGCCGAACTCAAGGCCCACTGCAAGGCGGTGCTCTCAGACTACAAGGTGCCCGAGTCCTACACTGTGCAGACCACGGCCTTGCCGCGCAATGCCAATGGTAAGCTGCTCAAACGCGAGATGCGCGATCAGGTGGCCCATCTTTCTCCTGTTCTGGACAAACGCGCATGAGCAGCACACCCACCCCGCCCTCCAGCCGCGCCGGCTCCTTTGCTCAATCGGTGGATGAGATCCGCAGCCTGGTCGGCCGCGAAGCCTTCCTCACCGACTGGGTGCAACTGAGCCAGCGCCATATTGATCTGTTCGCCGAGGCCACCGGCGACTTTCAATGGATCCATGTGGACGTCGAGCGCTCGCGCCAGCAATCGCCCTATGGCAACACCATCGCCCACGGCTTTCTCACGCTGTCGCTGCTGCCCCATCTCATGGAGTTGGCCTACAGCGTCTCAGACATTCGCATGGGGGTGAACTATGGGCTCAATCGCGTGCGATTCATCACCCCCGTGCCAGCCGGCAGCCGCGTGCGCGGCCATTTCAAGCTGCTGGACTTTCAAGACCTGCCCGGCGGTGCCCAACTCACCACCGAGGTGACCGTGGAACTTGAGGGCTCTTCCAAACCGGCCTGCGTGGCGGAGTCGGTGTCGAGGGGCTTTGTTTAAAAGGCGAAAAAAGCAAAGGAGAAGTTGACGCCATGAAAGTGCTCTTGATCGATGACCACCCGCTCATACAAGCCGCGGTGCAATCGGTGATTTCAAGCCTGCAAAGCGACGTGCAGGTCACAGGGGCGGAGTCCGCCGCGCGCGCGAGAGAGGTGCTCTCACAAGATGCCAATTACGACCTCATCTTGCTCGACCTGTCCCTGGGCGATGCGAACGGCCATGATCTCTTGGTCGAATTTCGGGCCGCCTACCCAGAATTGCCGGTGGTGGTGCTTTCGGCCTCAGAGCGCACCAGCGATGTGCTGCGCTCCATTGATGCAGGCGCCATGGGTTTCGTCTCCAAACGATCCTCGCACGCCGAGCTCGTCCAAGCGCTCAAAACCGTCATGGCGGGAGGCTTGGTGATCCCGCACTCCATGCTGCAGTTGCAAGACTCACCCGATGGGCCGGCCATTCCCGAAGCAGCCCACCACCCTCAGCCCCACGCGTCGGCCCCCGGGGGTGATCCCAAGGCGGTCTTGCGCAAGATCGGGCTCACCCCTCGACAAACCGATGTCCTCATCATGCTGCTCAAAGGGTTTTCCAACAAACTCATCGCCCGGGGCTTGCACTTGTCGGTGGAGACGGTCAAAGACCACGTGGCGGCCGTATTGCGTGCGCTCAACGTCAGCACCCGCACCCAAGCCGTGTTGGTGGTCAGCCAAATGATGCAGGCGCACGGCGTGTTTCCAGGTTGGATCACCGAAGGCCAGTCTTGAATCGACCCTGGTGGCCCCAAGAAGAGGGCAGCGCGCGCCGCATCGACGCGGAGGCGATGCGGTCTCTTTACGTTCAGACGCCAGCCATCTTGGCGGGCAACGCCGTGGGCGTGGTATTGGTGCTGGCCATTTTTTGGCCCTTTGCCGACCCGGTTTCCATGTGGTCATGGGCCTTCACCGGGGCCGCGCTTTGGGCCCTGCGGCTGGGGCATTGGCTTCGGTTCACACGCAAGCCCCAAGCCAGTGCCGAGCAACTGCTCAGGTGGCGGCGGAGTTGGCTGTTTTTGGTGCTGGCTTTGGGGTCTGTGTGGGGTGTCGCCGTCTGGGTGTTCTGGGGCTTGGGAGACGCGTACCGCCAGTTGGCGCTGGTGCTCATTGTCTACAGCTACGGGCTGGCCTCTGTGCAATTGTTGTCGACGCAGCCCAAAGTGTTCTTGGCATTCTTGATGGTGCTGATGTGTCCGGCGGTGCTCAGAATTGCCACCGAACCCACCTTGGCGTGGCGCTACCAGTTCTCTGGGGTGATGGTCCTGTTGCTGGCCGTGACCTGGCTCTTGGGCCGACACTTTGCCGCCGCCTTGAATCAAGCCATCGAGCTCAAGACCCAGACCGAAGCGCTGGCAGAGCAACTGGCCGTCGAGAAAGCACAAGCCGAGTCGGCGCGGCGTGACGCCGAAGCAGCCAGTCGAGCCAAGACGCAGTTCTTTGCTGCGGCCAGCCACGACCTGCGTCAGCCCTTGCATGCCATGGGCCTCTTTGGCGAAGCGCTGCGCGCGCGCAGCAACGACCCGCAAGCCCTGCGCTTGATTGACAGCATCAACGAGTCTGTCGATGCGCTCGAGAGCCTCTTCGGTCAGCTGTTGGATGTCACCAAAATGGACAGCGGGGCCGTGGAGGTGCGGCCGCAACCTGTCAAGGTTCGCGATTTATTCGCCCGGTTGAGATTGACCTTTGAGCCCGGAGCCTTCGAAAAAGGTCTGGCCTTGAGTTTCTATGGTGAGCAGCACATCGCACACGCGGATCCGGTGCATTTGGAACGCATCTTGAGAAACCTGGTCAGCAACGCCATTCGTTACACCGAAGACGGAGGGGTGGTGGTGGCCTGTCGGTCCAGGGCGGGACGGCTGCTCTTTCAGGTGTGGGACAGCGGCTTGGGCCTGGCCGAAGACCAACTTCCTCGCATCTTTGAGGAGTTTTATCAGGTCGACCCCCAACGCCCCGTCGAGGCCCATCAACGCAAAGGTCTGGGGCTGGGCTTGTCCATTGTCAAGCGGCTCAGTGCGCTGATGGGCACAGAGGTGACCGTGCAAAGCCGGGTGGGTCGAGGCACGGTGTTTTCATTTTCGCTGCCGGTTGGCCATCTCGTTCCCGCTGCGCCAAGCCCTGCCCAGGTACAAGCGCGACGTTTGAACTTGACGCTGGAGGGCCGGCGCATCGTGGTGGTTGAAGATGATTCAGCCGTGCGTGAGGGCTTGGGTGTGTTGCTGCAAAGCTGGGGTGCGGCCGTCGACACCTATGATTCGTTGGCAGGCTTGAAACAGGGTTTGAATGTGCCGTCCGCACCCCCCGACTTGGCCTTGGTGGATTACCGCTTGTCAGACCAAGAGACGGGCTTGCAGGCCCTGGACTTGTTGCGTGCTCAATGGCCCTTGGCCTCCATTCCAGCCATCGTCATTTCAGGCTCCAACACCCTCGTGGGCCACGAAGAAATGGCCCAGAAATACGGCTACCACCTGCTGGTCAAGCCCGTTTTGCCCAACAAGCTCCGCGCCATGATTGGGTTCAAACTGGGGATGCGCTAGGGCTCGCCGGTGTGGCAGCCACCAAGGCTTTCAAGGCGGCTTCGTCCAAAGTTTCCAGCGCCAGCAATTGCCTCGCACCGCGTTCGAGCAATTCGCGGCGTGCTTGCAAGAGCTCAAGCGTCTGTTCAAACGCCTTTCTTGAGATCTCCTGCACGGCCGCATCCACCCGCTGCTGCGTGTCTGCCCCCATGCGGTGGCCGTTCATTCCTGAGGGCCAAGCGGGCACATCCAAGAAGCGGGGGGCCGGTGGCTCGTAGGCCACATGTCCCAAGGCTTCGACCATGCCGTAGCGCATGGCCATGTCACGGGCGATGTCAGTCACCTTGGCCAGGTCATCGGCGGCCCCTGTGGACCAATGGCCAAACACCAAGTGTTCGGCAGCGCGTCCGCCCAGCAAGACCATGATCTTGTGCTCCAGCTCCTCACGCGTCATGAGAAACCGGTCTTCGGTGGGGCGTGCAATGGTGTATCCCAACGCGCCGATGCCGCGCGGAATGATGGACACCTTGTGCACCGTGTCCGCTCCGGGCAGCGCCATGGCCACCAGTGCGTGTCCCATTTCGTGGGTGGCAATCACCTCACGCTCTCGAGGATTGAGCACGCGGTTTTTCTTTTCCAGGCCGGCCACGATGCGCTCCACGGCCAGGGTGAAGTCGGCCAGTGTCACCTCCACGGCGCCTCGTCGCGTGGCTGTGAGGGCGGCCTCGTTGCACAGGTTGGCCAAGTCCGCCCCAGAAAAGCCCGTGGTGAGTGCCGCCACCTGAGACAGGTCCAGACCCGAGGCCAGCGCGATCTTGCGCACGTGCACCTGCAAGATCTGCACGCGCCCGGCCTTGTCCGGCCGGTCGACCAACACCTGCCGGTCAAAGCGCCCCGCGCGTAGCAAGGCGGGGTCCAAGATTTCAGGGCGGTTGGTGGCGGCCAGCAGCACCAGCCCCGATGAGCTGTCAAAGCCATCCAACTCGGCCAGCAACTGATTGAGCGTTTGCTCTCGCTCGTCGTGTCCGCCAAAGGGAGAGGCCGTGCCCCGTGCCCGACCCAGAGCGTCGAGTTCGTCGATGAAGATGATGGCCGGTGCCCGCTCACGCGCCTGCTCAAAGAGGTCGCGCACGCGCGCCGCGCCCACCCCCACAAACATCTCCACAAATTCGCTGCCCGAGATACTGAAAAACGGCACCCCCGCTTCTCCGGCCACCGCTTTGGCCAGCAGTGTCTTGCCAGTGCCGGGGGGGCCCACCAGCAGCACGCCTTTGGGCAAGCGCGCGCCCAGGCGCCCATAGCCCGAGGGATCTTTGAGAAAGGCCACGATCTCTTGGAGTTCAGCCTTGGCCTCGTCCACGCCGGCCACGTCGGCAAAGGTCACACCGGTGACATGCTCCACGTACACCTTGGCGCGGCTTTTGCCAATGCTCATGAAGCCACCCACCCCTTGCTTGTCGGCCAAGCGGCGCACCACAAAATACCAAAGCCCAAAGAAAATCGCTGTCGGGAGCACCCAGCTCATGAGATCGTGCAGCAGCGTGCTTTGCACCACACGGGTGTAGGGCACATTGAACTTGCTCAGACGCTCAGCCAGGTCGGGCTCCACCCGGTTGGCCACCAGCACGGTTTGGCCTCCCGCTTGCGGCGACTTGAGCTTGCCGGTGATGGTGGTGTCGGTGAGTACCACCTCGGCAATCTGGCCTTGTGACAGCGCCTGCTCAAACTGGCTGTAGGGCACCGCCTCGACGGTGCGGTGTGTTTGCCACCAGCTTTGTAACGCAATCAGCACTGCCAAGGCCAGCAACCAATAGGCCACGTTCCATGAAGACGGGGAGGGGCTCTTGAAGGGCGAGCGCTCGGCAAGGGGCATCAAGCCATTGTTGGGCCAGGCCGCGACCGGCCATTGGGCCAGCGCAATGTCGTGGCGTGGTCAGCTCGGGTGTGGCCCGTTCCGCCCGTTCATTCAGGGCCCATCAACTCGGCGAGTAAGCCAAGCGCACGTAAATGGGTGCAAAGGCCTCGGCCTGGGTGAGTTCCACCAGGCTTTCACGGCTGAGTTCCAGCAGCGCGATGAAACTCACCACCAACACAGGCGTGCTGAATTTGGCGTCGAAGAGTTCGTGGAACTCCACAAATTGTCGGCCCTGCAGACGCTTGAGCATCAAGCTCATGTGCTCTCGCACAGACAGCTGCTCGCGCGTGATTTTGTGGTGCTGGTTGAGCTTGGCACGACGCAAGATGTCGGCCCAGGCGGCGCGCAGATCGTCGGGGTGGACATCGGGAAATCGCGGCTGCAGACTTTGCTCAATGAAGACCTGCGCCCGTAAGAAGTCGCGGCCCAGCAAAGGCAGTGCGTCCAGCTTGGCCGAGGCCAGTTTCATTTGTTCGTATTCCAAGAGCCGGCGCACCAATTCGGCCCGCGGGTCTTCGGGTTCGCTGCCGTCGGCATTTTTCTTGGGCGGCAAGAGCATGCGCGACTTGATCTCGATGAGCATGGCCGCCATCAACAGGTACTCGGCCGCCAATTCGAGATTGCGTTGGCGAATTTGCTCGACATAGTCCAGGTACTGCCGCGTGACATCCGCCATGGGAATGTCCAGCACGTTGAAGTTTTGCTTGCGAATGAGGTACAGCAGCAGGTCCAGCGGGCCTTCAAAGGTCTCTAAGAAGACCTCCAAGGCATCGGGCGGTATGTAGAGGTCCTGCGGCAGCTTGAACAAGGGCTCGCCGTACAGGCGTGCCAAGGCCACTTGGTCCACCACCTCGGGCAAACCGGCCACCACCGCCTCGTCCGCAGCGTTTGGCAGCGGATCCGATCCTTCGGGCAGGTGAGTCGGGAGCGTGGACTCTGTGTTCAAGACTCGGTCTGGTAAACGTAGGGTTTCTGCGCCACCCGCGCCGCCTTGAACTGCTGTTGCGCCTCAAGATCTATGGACTTGTCCCACAGCAGCGCACGCCCCTGCCGCTGCTCGGCCTCCAACGTGGGATGTTGGGTTTTGAGCTGGGTGATCAGCTGGGTCACGTCGGAGGTGTAGGGCTTCCAGAGCAAAGGCATGGCGTTCAACTTCAAGAAGAGGGTTCGAT
>RFSP01000113.1 GCA_009923895.1 Betaproteobacteria bacterium
TCGCGCGGGGGGGCCTTTCCAGGTCAACCCGCCGCGAAGCTGTCGCTGCGCGCGCCCGGCCAGTGGGTGGCAAATACCTCGCTGGGCCAGTGGCTGCGGCCTTGCGCCGCCTCGAGCAAGGCACCCGGCGCCACAAACACCAACTCCCTGGACAAAGGCTGCACGCCCTGGTCGGCGCTGCGCCGCATGATGTGTGCGGCCGTGATGTCGTTGGGATGGTTCAGCCCCGCGGCTTGCACCAGCTCTTTCAAGGCCTCCAGTGTGTGCTCATGAAAGCGGGCCACCCGCTCGAGTTTGTCGGGCACATACAAAGCTTTTTGCCGCTCACTGTCTTGGGTGGCCACGCCCGTGGGGCAGCGGTCGGTGTGGCAGTGCAGCGATTGGATACAACCCAACGCGAACATAAAGCCGCGAGCCGCATTGCACCAGTCGGCCCCCAGCGCCATGGCGCGCGCGATGTCAAAAGCGCTCACCATCTTGCCCGCGCATCCGATCTTGATGCGATCGCGAAGGTTCAAACCGACCAAGGTGTTGTGCACCAGCAGCAAACCTTCTTGCAGGGGTGAGCCGATGTGGTCGGTGAACTCCAGCGGCGCCGCACCGGTGCCACCTTCGGCCCCGTCCACCACGATGAAGTCAGGCAGGATCTGGGTCTCCACCATGGCCTTGGCCATGCCAAACCACTCCCAGGGATGGCCGATGCACAGCTTGAAGCCCGTGGGCTTTCCGCCGGAGAGCTCGCGCAATTGCTCTACAAATTGCAGCAGCTCTTTGGGCGTTGAGAACGCGCTGTGCCTGGCGGGGCTGATGCAATCCACCCCCACCGGCACACCCCGTGCCGCAGCAATCTCGGCCGACACCTTGGGGCCCGGCAGCACCCCCCCGTGTCCGGGCTTGGCCCCTTGACTGAGTTTGATCTCAATCATCTTCACTTGGGGGTCTTGCGCGTTGATGCGGAACTTCTCGGCACTGAAGGTGCCGTCGTCATTGCGGCAGCCAAAGTAGCCCGACCCAATCTCCCACACCAGATCACCGCCATGCACCCGGTGGTGCTGGCTGATGGAGCCTTCGCCCGTGTCGTGATAGAACCCGCCGCGTTTGGCGCCGCCGTTCAAGGCCAAGATGGCGTTGGCGCTGAGCGCGCCAAAACTCATGGCCGAGATGTTGAAGACACTGGCCGAATACGGTTGGGCCCGATGCGCGCCCACGCTCACGCGAAAGTCACTGCGCTCCAAAACCGTGGGGCACACCGAATGATTGATCCACTCATAGCCCTGCGCGGACACGTCCAGTTGCGTCCCAAAGGGCCGCTTGTCCGATTGGCCTTTGGCCCGTTGGTACACCAGCGAGCGTTGCTGCCGAGAAAACGGGGCCGCTTCGCCATCGGACTCCAAAAAGTACTGTCGGATCTCGGGCCGCACGTACTCCATCAAGAAACGAATGTGGCCAATGACGGGGTAATTTCGCAAAATGGCGTGATGGGATTGGCGCCGGTCGCGCCACCCCAACACCGCAATGGCCAGGCCCAACAGCGCCGCCCATCCACCGTGTCCGGTGACCGCCCAAATGAACGACCACCACAAACCCCACAGCGTGCCCAAGATCCACACGGCATACCGCACGGGGACTTCTCGGTCCAGTCTTTCAATCCATTGGCGCATGGTTGCCTCCTGTTTCAACCTATCCTAGGGGCGTGACGGATGATTGGGGGACGGGGTTTTTCCGGGCTGTGCAGCACTCATAATTCGCCTGTCATGACACTTCAGCGTTCCGTCGGCCCCGTCACGCCCCAGGCGATGCATTTCAGTGAGCCCTTGCCTTTGCAAAGCGGGGCCTCGCTGATGGACTATTCGCTCACCTACGAGACCTATGGCACTTTGAATGCGCAGCGCAGCAATGCCGTGTTGGTGTGCCACGCACTCAATGCGAGCCACCACGTGGCCGGCACCTACGCCGGCCAGGCCCGCAGCGAAGGCTGGTGGGACAACCTGGTCGGGCCGGGCAAGCCGCTGGACACGAACCGATTCTTTGTCATCGGCATCAACAACCCGGGGTCATGCTTTGGCTCCACGGGGCCCATGCATCTCAACCCCGCCACGGGGCGGCCCTATGGTGCCGACTTCCCTGTGGTGACGGTCGAAGATTGGGTGGATGCCCAAGAGCGTCTCATCACCCGTTTGGGCATAGAACAACTGGCCGCCGTGGTCGGCGGCAGCTTGGGCGGCATGCAAGCCCTGGCCTGGACGTTGCGGCACCCCAAGCGTCTGCGCCACTGCGTGGCCATTGCCACCGCCCCCAACTTGTCGGCGCAAAACATCGCCTTCAATGAAGTGGCGCGCCGCGCCATCATCACCGACCCCGACTTTCACGGAGGGCATTTCTATGCCCATGGGGTGGTGCCCAAGCGCGGCTTGCGCGTGGCGCGCATGATCGGCCACATCACCTACCTCTCAGACGATTCCATGGAGGCCAAGTTCGGCCGACGTGTTCAAGGTGAAGGCGCCGCAGCTGACGCACAAGGCCTGGCACAGGCCGTGGCCGACTACGCCTACAGCACGCAAGAGGTGGAGTTTCAGATTGAGAGTTACTTGCGCTACCAGGGTGACAAGTTCAGCGAGTACTTTGACGCCAACACCTACTTGCTGATCACGCGGGCGCTGGATTACTTTGACCCCGCCCGCGCCCATGGTGGCGATTTGTCGCGCGCGTTTGCGCATGCCCGTGATGTGCGTTTCTTGATGGTGAGCTTCACCACCGACTGGCGCTTTTCCCCCGCGCGTTCGCGCGAGATCGTCAAAGCCTTGGTGGACAACCGCATCGAGGTGAGCTACGCCGAGATCGATGCCCCGCACGGCCACGATGCATTTTTGCTGGACGATCCACGCTATCACGGTGTGTTGCGCGCCACTTTCGACGGCATGTTGAAGGAGGGGCCCCGTGTCTGAACGCAGCGACCTCGAGGTGATTGCCAATTTGGTCCCCCACGGCTCGCGGGTGTTGGACTTGGGTTGCGGCACGGGAGAGCTGCTGGCCCACTTGCGCGACCACAAAGGCTGCACCGGCTATGGGGTGGAAATTGCCGACGCCAACATTCCGGCGTGCGTGGCGCGTGGCGTGAACGTGATTCAACTCAATCTTGAAGAGGGCCTGGCCCTGTTCGATGATCACAGCTTTGATGTGGTCTTGCAGCTCGACACGCTGCAGCACCTGCGCAACACGCAAAAGATGCTGCAAGAAACCGCGCGCGTGGGCCGCATCGGCATTGTGAGCTTTCCCAATTTTGCGCACTGGCCCAATCGCTTGCGCGTGGCCACCGGTCGCATGCCCGTCACCAAAGCCATGCCCTACGAGTGGTACGACACACCCAATATGCGCTTTGGCACCTTGGCCGATTTTGAGGTCCTGGCCCGCAAGACAGGCCTCAAGGTGACCGACCGATTCGGCCTGCAAGACGGCCAAGTGGTGCGCCGCTGGCCCAATCTGCTGGCCAGCGTGGCGGTCTTTAAGTTCGAGCGCGGCTAAAGCCTGAACTGGCCGTCATGGCCGGGTGCACGGTGGCGCCGCTGTCATTGCGGATTGCACAATGGTGCAGTTGTCATTGCGGGTTGCACGATGGCGCAGCTGTCATTGCGAGGCCCGCAGGGCCGTGGCAATCTTTCCGGCCTGCCCGCCCCCGCTGCGCGCCCCGGCCTGGGGCTCATGCCGCGCAGGTGGCGCTTCAATGCTTGAAGCGCCACTTCCCTGCGATGCTCGGTTCACTCAGGTGACTGCGGAACTCGCCCGCTCCAATGGTGCCCATTGAAGCGGGCTCAGACACCCGCAGTCACCGGCGGGCTGTGCCCGCCGGGACCTGAGCGCCCCTGCGCTTCTCGGCTGCGCAGAAATCGCCCCAGGCCGGGGCGCGCAGCGGGGGCTGCGTGTTGGCGAATCGCCTGGCCCCTTAAGGCGCCACAAACACCACCGCCGTCCTGGCCGGCACGGTGAACGACCCCAATTGGCCATCAAAACGCGCCAGGCGCGCGCGCCGGTCTGCAGCCTGGGCCGATGCGAGGACCGGGTGCAAGCGTAAGGGCTGGCCGCGAAGGGACTCATCGCTCACTTGGTGCTCCACCAGGTCCACATTGATGAGGGCCACCAAGCGCCGATACCTTGCGCCTGCAAGACCTGCCCCATCGATGTCCACGGCCACCACGGTGGGCTCTTGATGGACGCCAGTGTTGAAAAAACGCAGGCGCTGCTTCACGTCTTGGGCCGTGGGCAGGCGCAGCATGGTGGTGCTCGCGCGAATTTTCAGCAGGTCCAAGAAGGCATCGCGGGTCCAAATGATGTCAGCCGATGAGGGCTTGATGCGTGGGTCGGCCAGCCGAGGGCCCAACACGCTCCAGTGCGCGCCGTTTTCTGCTTTTGGGGGCAGCCCGGCACCAAAGCCGTTGTCGGTGAGCGTCCAGTCCAGCCGGTTGAACCAGTCGCCCGAGTCGTAGCTGTTGCGGTCCAGCGACTTGCTGCGCAAGATCTCTTGCCCGGCATGAAAATAAGCCACGCCTTGAGAGAGCGCCACCACCGCACTCGCCAAGTGCTGCACACGCGCGCGGTCTTCTCGCGAGGTGGAGCCTGGCAGCTTGAGCACATGGGCATCAAACAAAGTTTCGTTGTCGTGGTTCTCGGCGTAGTTCACCACCTCGCTGGGCTGGCTCGCAAAGCCGGCCCCTTGTCCCGCGTAGTTCACCTCGCTGGCATTCACCACCGGCCCCCGCCAAGTGGGCACGCGCAAGTCGCGCAAGCTGCCACCCATCACCACGCGCACGAGGTCGGCCGCCTGCAACAGGTCTTCGCGTCGTGGCGCTGATGACCCGGCCTGCACGGTTTCATTGGGTGCGTAATACAAGCCGTTGACCCAGCCTTGCCGTTTGGGTGCATCACTGGCCGCATCGCAGCATCCGCCGCCGCGCAAGGTGTCGCGCGCGCGGTCGTTGAAGCTGCCAATGCCGCTGCCATTGAGCGCTCCTTGTGCGGCTTGCACAAAGCGCTTGCCGTTTTCCACCTCGCCAAAATTCCAGCCTTCGCCCAGCAAGTGGATGTGCCGCCCAGTGGCCGCATTCACCGCCTGTTGCAGCTGCTCCATCACCGCGCGAGGTTGGTGACCCATGAGGTCAAAGCGAAATGAGTCGATGCCATAGTCGCGCGCCCACACCACCACCGAGTCCATCATGAGCTTGCCCATCATCAGGTGCTCGGTGGCCGTGTTGTCGCAGCAGGTGGAGCGCTCCACCTCGCCGAGGGCGTTGAGGCGGTGGTAGTAACCAGGGACGATGCGATCGAGCACCGATTTGGGGTGCTGCCCCGAGGCGGTGGTGTGGTTGTACACCACATCCATGCCCACGCGCAGCCCCGTGCGGTGCAAGGCCTGCACCATGCGCCGGAACTCTACGATGCGCACACGAGCGTCGCGTGCATCGCTGGCATAGCTGCCCTCCGGGACGGTGTAATGCCAGGGGTCGTAGCCCCAATTGAAGCAATCGCGCGCTTGGGTCTGGGCCATCAAAGCCTGCGGCTCGGGGCTGTCGGGCGCGGACTTCAAGCTTGCGATGTCAGGCGTGACGCAGTCCACCTCGGGCACGGTGGCCAAGTCAAAGACGGGCAGCAAGTGCACGTCGGTCAGTCCGGCGCGGGCCAGGCGTTTCAGGTGTTGCATGCCGCGCGAGGTGCTCTGTGTGAAGGCCAAGTACTTGCCTCGATGCGCTGGGGGCACGCTGGCGTCGCCCACCGAGAAGTCCCTCACGTGCAATTCATACACCACCAAATCGGTGGCTGATCGGACCGTCTTGGGGCGGGGCGTGGTGGCCCAACCAGGGGGCTTCAGGGCCGCGTCGTTCAAGTCCACCACCCGCGCTCGCGCTGAATCGGCGTTCAAGGCCAAGGCATAAGGGTCGCTGGCCAGCTGACGCACCCGGCCCACACCGCGCACATGCACGTCCACCAAGAAAGCGTAGTGGACCCCGTTGAGCCGCTGGGGCAGCTTGGCGGCCCACACGCCGGTGACCTCGTCGCGGTGCAGGGCCACCAGATCCACGGCCGAGCCCACCCCGTGGTCGTCGGCGCCAAACAAACACAGCTGCACCTGCTGGGCGGTGGGTGCCCACACCTTGAAGGTGGTGGTGCGCTCTTGCAGACTTGAGCCCAGGTCCTGGACTTGGGCCGCGCGGTCATACAAGGCGTCTAACGCACCGGCGATTTGAACGTGGGTGGCCTCCAGCACACGGCCCGAGGCCTCCTCGCGGGTGAGCAGCACCTGCTGGCGCAAGAGGGAGGGCAATTGGCGTGCATCGGCCTCGCTCAAGCGCAAGGTGGCCCCCGGTGCGATGTGGCTGAACCGCAGGGTGGAGGGCGTCTGCGGTTCGGCGGGCACGATTTGCAGGGTCC
>RFSP01000114.1 GCA_009923895.1 Betaproteobacteria bacterium
TGCGGTCAAACCGGTGATCTTGTCGAAGCCTCGACTGCGCGGTGAGTTTCAAAACAAACAGCACCACCAAGAGGACCCCGGTCAGGCCCAAGGTGATCCCGCCCACCCAGAATGACGCCGTCCAGTAAGGGTCCGCCAATGAGGGCCACATCAGGGTCGTCTCATGAAAAATCGACCCACCCGGGCCAGCACCTCCTGCGGATCGATGGGCTTGACGAGATAGTCATCGGCCCCCAAGGCAAATGCTCTTTGGATGTCCGCAAGAGATTCTTTGGCGCTGAGCATCACCACCTTCGTGTCTTTCCAGGTGGGATGCCGACGCATGTCTTCCAGCAACTCAAATCCGTTGACCTGGGGCAGCAAGACTTCCATCAAGACCACATCCACCGGGTCGTGAGATTCGATATATCCGCTGGCGGATTGACCGTCGTGCAAAGCGGTGACGGTCATTTGCTGACGCGAAAAGACAAACTCCAACAGGGAAGTGGTCAACCGGTCGTCATCGACGATGAGCAAAGAGGACGATTTCAGGCTCATGGGTGGGAGGGGGCTCTAGGAAGCCGAGAAGGCAACTCACCGGTGGGGCAGGCTTGGCCAGTGTCAACGCAGCTCGCCCATCCCGCACGACCCCGGTCCACCCGGAGGACCCCACGAGGCACAGACGTATTCGAAGATGGGCATGAAGGTCAGGCCAAAAATGAAAAGACAGCTGGCACTTTATCAGCCAGAGACTGCATCACAGACGTGGATTGCGGGCGCCAGTCCGCCACGCGGTGGGTGCGGCTCCACGCATGAGGCAGCGTCAAGCCACAGCTGATGGACAGCCGGGTGGCGGGTTGCAACGCGTGCAGCAGGGCTTCGGCCAGGGCCGCGTTGCGATAGGGCGTCTCGATGAGCACTTGCGTCTGGTTCAGGCGCTTTGACAGGTGATCCAGTTCGCGGATGCGCGCGGTCCGGGCTGCGGGGTCTTGGGGCAAATACCCCACGAACGCAAAACTTTGGCCATTTAAACCGCTGGCCGCCACCGCCAGGGTCAGGGAGCTCGGCCCGGCCAGAACCACCACCGGAACGCCTGCCTCGTGGGCCGCTGCCACCACCTCCGCACCGGGGTCCGCCACCCCTGGCAATCCGGCCTCGCTGATCAGGCCCATGGGCGTGCCGGCAAGGGCCGGGGCGAGCAGGAGGGCGGTGGACGCTTTCGCTGCCGGGCTGGCGTGCGACTCCCCCTTGCCTTTGGCCGCTCGGGGCAAAGTGTGAATCTGAATCTGCTGCAGCGGCAGCGACAAACGGTGGACGCTGTCCACCCGCTTCAAGAACGCGCGCGTGGTCTTGGCGTCTTCTGCCAGCCAGACAGTGAGCTCGGCGGCCCGGCGCAACACGCCGTCAGGGAGCACGTCACGCAGGTCGCTTTGATGTTCAGGGGCCTCCCCCAAGTCCAAGGTGTTGGGCACCAGGACCAGGGGGGCAGGCGCCCGAACAGGGCCCGAAGAAGCGGCCACGGCTTATCCCTTGTTTTTCTTCAGTTGGGCCAGCACCGCAAAAGGATGCGGCTTTTCAGGCGCCGATGGAGGAGCACCCTCTAAATCAATGTGAGCGCTCGCTTTCTTTTTATTGGGGCTCTCGACAGCGTTCTCGTCAGGCAGGGGCTTCGGGCAGGCCTCATGCAAGGGGACGATGGGCAGACCGAGGATGAGCTCGTCTTCAATCAATTCAGACACCTTCAGCGAACGGGGCAAGGCCAGCACGTCTTCTTCGTCGCCCGCTTCTTCATCCATCCGCGCGGCGTCGTCCTCGCCTTCGACAAACCGAAAAGTCGACGTCCAGTCCACTTCCTGGGCCACGGGGTGCAAACAGCGCTGACAGGTCAACCACAAACGTCCTTGGGCGCGCACCCGCAGCCGAATTTCTGCGGGGCGCGCGGTGGCTTCCTTCCACAGCCCTTGCAGATGCCAATGAACGGCCCCGTCGGCATCCGGAGCACCGTCGGCTCGGCTCACCAAGCTTTCACACAGACGCGGCATTTGCGTCAGGGGCGTGTGCCCCTCCAGGCTCGCTTGTGCCTTGGCAAACGCAGCCACATCCAACCGGGTCGGGTCGGACCATCGCGAGGCGCGAGCGCTGGTGGGAGACGGTGAGCGTGCCATGGACCGAGTTTAAAGGCGCTGCGCTCGGCGGATCGGCGCACAATGCGTTCCATGGCCCCACTGATTTTGGCTTCAACCTCCCGTTACCGTCGCGAGCTCTTGGAGCGATTGCGCTTGCCTTTTGAAGTGCATTCGCCGGGCGTCGACGAGACGGCCCAACCCGCCGAGCGGCCGGCCGAGCTCGCATGGCGCCTGGCGCAAGAAAAGGCCCGCGCGGTGGCTCAACGGCATCCGCACGCGGTCGTGATTGGATCGGACCAGGTCGCGGACTTGAATGGACAAGCGCTGGGCAAGCCGGGCACGCATGAGCGGGCCACGCAACAGCTTCGCCAAATGAGCGGGCAGCGGGTGGTTTTTCAGACGGCCGTGTCGGTTGTGTGCTGGGCCACTGGCTTTGAGCAAACCGAGCTGGCCTCGGTGGCTGTGACTTTTCGTCACCTTTCTGACAGCGAGATCGAGTTTTATCTGCGCGCCGAGCAGCCCTATGATTGCGCCGGAAGCGCCAAGTGCGAGACCCTGGGCATTGCCCTGTTGGCGTCCATTGAGTCCGATGACCCCACCGCCTTGGTGGGCCTGCCCTTGATCCGCACGAGCCGCCTTTTGAGACAAGCCGGGGTGGATTGCTTTGCGCCGGGGGCCTGAGCTGCCCAGGACGACCCCCCTGCCCACCCAGGCTCTGCTACAATCTAAGGCTTTTCGCCTGGCGCCTCCGGTCAGGCTTTTGCCACCGGAGCTCACCCCAGTTCTTTCTTTGAGGGGTCCAGCGCGTCCCTGGAGCACACATCATGGCCGTTCAGCAAAACAAAAAGTCGCCCTCCAAGCGCGGCATGCACCGTTCCCACAATGCCTTGGGCACGCCCGGCACGGCGGTGGAACCCACCACGGGCGAGGTGCACTTGCGTCACCACATCAGCCCCACCGGGTTTTATCGGGGCCGCAAGGTCCTCAAGACCAAGGCCGACGCCTGATCGAGCGCTGCGATTGGAGGCTCGATGGCCGCTTCGGCTTCGCCTCCCCGCCATGACGAGATGACTGTGCGCCTCTGCGTGGACTGCATGGGTGGCGATCATGGCCCGTCGGTCACCTTGCCTGCGTGTCAGGCATTTCTACAAAAACACCCACAGGCCGAGCTGGTCCTGGTGGGGACTGCGCAGGCACTGGAGCCGGCCCGCCACTGGGAACGATGCACGCTGGTGACGGCCAGCGAGGTCGTCACCATGGACGACCCGGTCGAAGTGGCTCTTCGCAAAAAGCGCGACTCGTCCATGCGGGTGGCCATCGCCCAAGTCAAATCCGAGGACGGCCAACCCCCAGCGGCTGATGCGTGCGTGTCGGCGGGGAACACGGGGGCTTTGATGGCCGTGGCGCGCTACTTGCTCAAGACCGTTGAAGGGATCGATCGGCCCGCCATCGCCGCCGTGCTCCCGCGCCAGGGCGGTGGCTACACCACGGTATTGGATTTGGGTGCCAATGTGGACTGCACGCCCGAGCATTTGCTGCAATTCGCGCTGATGGGCAGTGCCTTGGTGAGTGCTGTGGAAGGCACCGAGGAGCCCTCGGTGGGACTGCTCAATATCGGCGAGGAAGTCATCAAAGGCAGCGACACCATCAAGCGGGCCTCAGAACTCCTGCGTGCGGCTGGCGCAGCCCATCAAATCAACTTCTATGGCAACGTGGAAGGCAATGACATTTTCAAGGGCACCACCGACATCGTGGTGTGCGACGGCTTCGTCGGCAATGTCATGCTCAAGACCTCAGAGGGTCTGGCCTCCATGATGGGGAACTTCTTGAAGGAGGAGTTCACAAGAAATCCTTTGAGCAAGCTGGCGGCCCTGATGGCTGTGCCGGTGCTCAAGCGCTTCAAGGCGCGCGTGGATCATCGCCGGTACAACGGGGCGGCCCTGCTCGGATTGCGCGGACTGGTTTTCAAGAGCCATGGATCGGCTGACGCCTTGGCTTTCGAGAATGCCCTGGCCCGCGCTTATGATGCGGCAAGCAACCGCTTGCTGGACCGGGTGCATGAACGCATCTCGCTGAGTCTGAGCGGGCAAGGTGCTGCGTCGGACTCTTAAAGGCCTCATGACCGCTCGATACTCCCGCATCACTGGCACAGGCAGTTACCTGCCACCCCGCCGTTTGACCAATCAAGACATGGCGCAGCTGCTCGCGCAGCGTGGGTTGGAGACCAGCGATGAATGGATCGTCGAGCGCACGGGCATCCGCGCACGACACTTTGCCGACGATGGCGTCAATTCAAGTGACCTGGCGTGTCATGCGGCACGACGGGCCTTGGAGGCGGCAGGGCGTACCGCGCAGCAGGTGGATCTGATCATTGTGGCCACCTCCACGCCCGACATGGTGTTCCCGTCGACGGCCTGCCTGCTTCAGCAAAAACTGGACATTCAAGGCTGCCCTGCGTTCGACGTTCAGGCGGTGTGCTCGGGTTTTGTTTATGCGCTGACCGTGGCAGACGCCATGGTCAAGAGCGGTGCTGCATCGTGTGCCTTGGTGGTCGGTGCGGAGGTCTTCTCGCGCATTTTGGATTTCAACGATCGCACCACATGTGTGTTGTTTGGTGACGGCGCAGGTGCCGTGGTGCTGGAGGCCAGCGACCGCCCCGGCGTCTTGGCCACAGAACTTCACGCCGATGGCCGACACAGCGGCATCTTGTGTGTGCCCGGTACGGTGTCGGGCGGACAGGTGCTGGGTGATCCGCTGCTCAAAATGGACGGCCAAGCGGTGTTCAAACTGGCCGTGGGCGTGCTGGACCAGGTGGCCCGCGCCGTCGAGTTTTTGTTTGCTTTCACCCTGGCGGCTGGCCTGGAAACCCATTTGGGGAACCATCTTCTGGTAATCCCGGATGGCTTCCCGCTGCGCTATATCCGTGACATACTGCGTGTAGGGATTCATGTACTGGGAGAGATTGACCCCGGCGTCCTGAGCATAGGCCATCCCACCAGGAATATCTTTGGGCATTCCCTGAGGTTGTGCCCGAGGCCCATTAAACATCAATTCGTCAAAATCTTTGTTTCGTTCCCGAACTTGAGCCATTTCTTCTGGACTTGCATCTCGAAATTCCCCAGTGAAATGCTGGGGAGGCTGCATCCCCGGGTAAGCCCCCAATCCGGGAAATGGCGATCCACCATATCCTGGGGTGGCAAGGCTACGGGTACCTGCCATCGCGGATCCGTAGGCGGCAGTGAGACCCGGCATGTAGGACCCGGCAGCCAGAGGCACCTGGGAAATTGCGGCTTCTTCCGTGGGAGACAACCCTGCAACCCGCTGGGCAGGATCGTAATACTGGTAGGGCCTATCGGCAACCTCAGCTTCTCCCCCTGCGACAAGACGCTTCAACGCATCTTCGTACCACGCGGGGATCTGCGTCGTTACGGTAGATGTGGTGGGAGTGGTGGTGGTGTCGGACGTACACAGGAAAGCCATCAATCCCTCCAATAAAGCCCACCAACCCGCCGCATCCCGTTGCGGGTAAAGAAGTGATCTTTCCTATCCACATCCACCCCGGACATCACTGCGGACGCGAGGGGAAGGCCACAGATAGTAGCATAACGCTGCCCGTGACGCAACAAGCTGGAAGCCAAAGTTGATTTGCGGGCAAAGGGCGCGACGTAGAAAACCATGTCTGCCACGAAGGGCTGGTCGCTATACCAGGGGCAGACTTTGCGAAGGGCGAAGACGCCGCCCAACTTTTCCTTGAAGCCGAGGAAGACGATGCCATCGCGAATACAGTCCCGCAGCGACTCCTCCACCTTCAGGGGAGAGATGGGGGGAAGCTTCATCGCGGCTTCCCGATGCATCCCCACCAGAAGAGTGCAGATCTGCGGGATATCAGCGTGGTCAGCGCATCGAATCATAGAGTCTCACCAGATCCCCGACGCTGAAGTTGCGGTTGGGCTGCTTCTTGTGACCATAGGCTTTCTGGCGGATGGCTTCCCGAAGCTGGTTAAGTTTGGCAGCCCCAGCCTCATTGTTGCCATCGCCCAATGCTGCTACGGTGGCGGCATCGAAGACGAATTCCCCGGAGGATAACCGGGCTGGCCCCTTGCCGT
>RFSP01000115.1 GCA_009923895.1 Betaproteobacteria bacterium
TGTCATGCTGGGTACCGGCGTGCGCATGGTGTCGACCGAAAAGAATCACAGCCAGGGCAGCATGATCCAAACCAAGAGTGCCTTGGATCTGGCCATTCAGGGCGACGGCTTCTTCCAAATCACCCAGCCGGATGGATCGGTGGCCTACACCCGCGATGGATCTTTCAAACGTTCGGCGGCTGGTCAGCTGGTCACGGCCAACGGCTACCCGGTGTTTCCGGCCATCACGCTGCCGGCCAACACCACGGGTTTGCTGATTGGACAAGACGGTTCAGTCTCGGTTGAAGTGGCGGGATCATCGGGCTCCACGGTCATTGGCACCATCCAGTTGGCTCGCTTCATCAACAACTCTGGCCTGATGGCCGCGGGTCAAAACCTCTTGCGGGAGACTCCCGCCAGCGGTGCTCCGACGCTTGTCACTCCCGGTCAAGCCGGTGCCGGCATCATCCAGCAAGGCTCTCTCGAAGCCTCCAACGTCAACGTGGTCGAAGAGATGGTCAACATGATCGAGACGCAACGCGCCTACGAGGTCAACTCCAAGGCCATCTCTGCGGTCGACGGCATGCTGCGCTTCCTCAACCAGAACATGTAAGGCCTTAAGCCATGACGCGTCTTTTGATTCTCAGCGCCTTGGCGGGCGTGGCTGTCCTCAGTGGCTGTGCCGCTGTGGTGCCTCAGCCCGAGGTGGCGGTGCAAGCGCCTTCGTATGCGCCCGTGCTGCCGGTCGAAACGCCCAAGGCGCGTGTGGCCACAGGCAGCATCTTCTCAGCCGAGCACGCGCAGCATTGGCTGGGCAGTGGTCGTCACTACCGGGTGGGCGACGTCATCACGGTCATGTTGCAAGAAGACACCACCGCCTTGCGTCAACAAGATGCCACCATCAAACGTGACGCCAAGAACGACATGATTCCCTCGGGCTTCACCTCCAAGTTCGAGAAAGTGCCGGGCAAGATTTTGGGATCCACCTTTGCAGGCGCGCTCAGTGGCGTCAATCTCAACAGCGCCAGCATCTCCACCGGCGGCTCCGGAGCGGCCAATCAAAAAGCGTCTCTGCAAGGTGCAGTCACTGTCACAGTGGTTGAAGTGCTGGGCAATGGCAACTTGGTGATTCGCGGTGAGAAACAGCTGTCGCTGACTGAAGGCTCTGAAATTGTTCAAGTCAGCGGCATTGTGCGGCCCGAAGACATCTCACCGAACAATGTCGTGCAGTCACGGCGCTTGGCCAATGCCAACATCGCTTATCGCGGCACCGGAGACATGGCCAAGGCCACCACGCCAGGCTGGGGCACGAGCCTGCTGCTCAAGGTCTGGCCCTTTTGAACCTATAGGACCGTCATGAAATTCCTTCGCACCTCTTTGGCCTGCATCGTGTTGAGCTTGGGCTTGCTGGGTGCGGCGTGGGCCGACCGAGTCAAAGACCTCACCACCGTTGCTGGGGCTCGCTCCAACCAGCTCATCGGCTACGGCGTGGTGGTGGGTTTGCAGGGCACGGGTGATGGCGCAGACGTGACATTCACGGGCCAAAGCTTGAAGGCCATGCTCAACCGCTTGGGCGTCAGCATGGAAGGTGCGCTGTCTGATTTTGTGACCGGGGTCGATGGCGGCAAGCTCGACGTAAAGAACGCCGCCGCGGTCATGATCACCGCCGAGTTGCCTGGCTTTGCCAAGCCAGGACAGAAAATCGATATCAATGTATCCGCATTGGGCAAGGCCACCAGCCTGCGCGGGGGCAATCTCTTGCTCACCACCTTGCGTGGCGTGGATGGTCAGGTCTACGCCCTCGCTCAAGGCGCACTCAACGCCACGGGTGTGGAAGCCGGTGCTGCAGGCTCTAGCGTCAAAGTGGGCGTGACCACTGCCGTGCGGCTGCCCAACGGCGCCACGGTGGAGCGCATTGTGGAAAACCCTTTTGAAACCTCTGATCATGTGGTTTTGAACTCACGCGTCTCCGACTTCACCACGGTCACCGCCATTGTCAACGCCATCAACAAGACCTTTGGCGATGGCACAGCCCGCGCGGTGGATGGGGTGTCGGTGGCAGTGCGTGCCCCAGAAGACTTGTCTCAACGCGTGGCCTTCATGAGCATGGTTGAAAACCTCGATGTGCAGCCTGGTGAGCCCAACGCCCGCGTGGTGGTCAACTCTCGCACCGGTACCGTGGTCATCAGTCGCAATGTGCGGGTGTCTCCGGCGGCGGTGTCGCACGGCACCATCTCGGTGGCCATTGCTGCCACCAATGAGGTCTCGCAGCCCAATGCCCTGGCCCAAGGTCAAACCCAGCAGGTCCAAAACGCCAACGTGGCTGTGCAAGAGGCCAAGAACCCCATGTTCTTGTTCCAGCCGGGGGCCGATCTGCGCCAAATTGTGGATGCGGTCAACCAAGTGGGTGCCACGCCCTCTGCTTTGATCGCCATTCTTGAGGCGCTCAAGCAATCAGGCAGTTTGCGCGCCGAGTTGGTGGTCATCTAAGGGTGGGCCATGGACACTTCGCTCACCTCCACGGTTGACACCACGCTCAGCAGCTACAACGACTTCGCGTCCTTGGGGCGCTTGAAGGGCGCCGCTTCGCAGGATCCCAAGCAGGCGCTGCGTGCCACGGCCGAGCAATTTGAAGCGCATTTCATTCAGCACATGTTGCAGGTGATGCGCGAGACCATCGACAAGAGCGAGCTCACCACCAGCAACGGCCTGGAAATGTACGAAGGCATGTTTGACAAGGAAGTGGCCTTGCAAATGGTCAAGCGAGGTGGCATTGGCTTGGCCGACATGCTTGAAAAGCACATGACGCAGCCGCAGGTGTCACCCGATGCCCTTCCTGCCTCTCAGGCCTTGCAACTGCGCGCCAATCCGGCGCAGATGGTGCCTTTGAATCCAGGTGCGCCCGGTGCCATGTCCCTGCCTGATGCGGCGGGCACCAAGCCCCTGACGGTGCCGCCTCCCGATGGCACAGTGCCCGTGGTGATGCCTGCCGACGGTGGTGACTTGCCGTGAGTGATCTGCTGAGCATTGGCTCATCGGGCGTCACCGCTTACCAGCGGGCGCTGGCCACGGTGTCCAACAACATTGCCAACGTCAGTACCGATGGGTACACGCGGCAAGACGTGTCCTTGGTGGCCAACCAGCCCGCTCAGGTGGGTGGTGGCTACATCGGCACCGGCGCACGTTTTGACTCGGTCAAGCGCCAGTACGACGCCTTTGTCAACGCCAATCTGCGCAACAGCAACAGCGACCTGCAGAGTCAAGCGCCCTTGTTGTCGTATGTGAATCGCCTGATTGATGTCATGGGCGGGGACAGCATTGGCCTGACCATGGCCATGAACCGTTTCTTTCAGTCGGCGCGAGAACTCTCTACCGACCCGGCGTCGGTGGTGTCCCGCACCCTGTTCTTGCGAGACGCAGACGGCCTGGCCGCGCGCTTCAGAGAATTGGCCTCGCAATTTCAATTGCTGGATACCGAAACCCGTCAGGCCGTGGACACCAATGTCGGTCAGGTCAACTCGCTCACCACGCAGTTGGCCCAACTCAACCGCCAACTGGCCAAAGAGGCTTCAGAGTCTGGCCAGCCTTCGGAGCTTCTCGACCAGCGCGATCGGCTGTTGGGCGAGCTGTCCAACCTGGTGGCCGTCAAGACCAAGTTTGCTCCCAATGGCGCGGTGCTGGTCAGCGTGGGCGACACCATCGACCAAGGGGTGCTCGTCAGCGGCATCAAGTCTCGCGACATCACGGTGCAGACCTCCAGCTCCGACCCCACCAAGCTCGACTTCATTCTGGATGTCTACGGAGACCCCGAGACCATTCCCTATTTCACCAGCGGCAAGGTCGGCGGCACCATGAGCTTTCGTGACCAGGTGCTCACGCCCGCCAGCGATGCCCTGGACAATCTGGCTGCTGTGGTGGTCAAGCAAGTCAACGCCATCCACTCGGACGGCTTGGACGCCGAGGGCAAGCTGGGAGGCGATCTCTTTGGGTTCACCGCCGGGGCTGAAGGCAAAGCCAGCGCCATGCAGCTGGTGGTGCAAGATGCCAATCGCGTGGCCGCTGCGGGACAATTCCGCGTTATCGACGACCCGCTCAACAGCGGCTCGGCCCAGGCGCGCATCAGTTACGCCTCTCCGTCTTACGCCGGCCCCACGGGCCTTAGCGGCAGTTTGGCCTTGGGCCTGAGGCCGCAGTTGGGGGAGGAGACGTGGCGCATCGACGGTGCGCTGCAGTACGCCTCGGCGGGTTTAGTTCAGGCCGGTACCCAAGACCTGACCCTGACCCTTCAGACTCCCACAGACACCCAGCAAATTCAGGTCCTCACGCGTGATGGCAGGCACTTGGCGGGCAGTGCGCTCACCTCGCAGCTGCAAGCCCGGCTGATGCAAGCCAGCAATGGCATGGAAACCGGTGCCACGTACAACGCCACCATGCTCAATGCCACGGGCAGCGCGGCCTATATGGACATGGACATCTTCATTGGCGCTCGCGCCGATGTGCAGCAGATTCAAAGTTTTAACAGCGCGACCGGGCAGCTTCAGGCTCCTGTACCCACGGCGGCGGTCCTCACCGGGGCGGCACTCAGCGGTGGCGTCACTGCGTCTGCCATTGCCTCGGGTGCTGTCACCATCAATGGAGTGGCGCTGGGCGCCCTGGCGGCGGGGTCCAGCTTGAGCGACGTGGCCGCGTGGATCAACAACAGCCAGACTGGCTTGAGCGCCAACGCCAAAGTGACCGCGTCGGTCACCTCATCGGGCCAGCTGCAGATTCAACGCGCCGCGTCCAACCTCACCGATGACATTCGGTTGGGGCTGGGCTCAGCCGGCAAACCCTCTGATCTCAAGACGCTGGGCTTTGACACCAGCCTGTCCATCAAGGGGGCCAGCAAAGACGACTTGTTGGTTTTTATTACCGACACCAGCGGCAACAACACGGCCGTCAACGTCACCTCCACCTTCACAGGCGTAGAAGGCACCATGAAGCAGTTGCTGCGCGAGTCGCCTCTGCAGGTGCAGTTTGTGGCCGGCAGTAGCGGTGGCTTGGATTACAAGATTGTCGACACCGCCAGCAACACTGAGTTGGCCCGTCGTGCTGTCGACCTGAGCGTGCCCAACCCCATCATCAGCTACCGGGGTTTGCGGGTGGAACTCTCCACCCAACCCAAGGCGGGTGACAAGTTCACCATTGACGGCAACCGGGACGGCATAGGCAACAACGAGGCCATGCTGCGCATGGTCAACCTGGAGAACGACAAGGTCATGCCCGGTGGGCTCACCATGACCGAGTCTTACATTGAGCGCGTCAACCAGGTGGGCAACGTGGCCCAGCAAGCATCCATCGCGCAACAGGCGCTGGAGGTGGTGCACGAGCAAGCCAAGCAAACGCGCGACGGCATTTCAGGCGTCAGCTTGGACGAAGAGGCCTCGGCTTTGGTCCGTTACCAGCAGGCTTACCAAGCCAATGCCCGGGTCATGCAAACCAGCATTTCATTGTTTGACACGATTCTGCAGGTGCGGTGATGGCTTCAGTGTCTAAAGTCTCTACCTCCTTCTTGTTTGACTCGGCCACCGACCGCATGAGTGCGCTGCAAAAGCGCTTGGCCACCACCCAGTCACAGATGGCAGAGGGCAAGCAAGTGCTCTCGCCCAGCGATGCGCCCGACAAGGCCGCGGCCATTCAGCGCCTGAATGGCGAGTTGGAGCGGCAAAACAACTACATCAGCAGCTTGCAAGTGGCCCTGCACCGCTACCAAGGCGAAGAAACCGCCCTGCGCTCGGCCAATGATGTGCTCACGCGCATGAAGGAGCTGTCGCTTCAAGCCACCAATGGCACCCAAGGCAAGGTGGAACATGAAGCCATTGCCACCGAAATGCAGGCTTTGCGGGATCAACTGGTCAGCTTGGGCAACACGCGGGACGACAGCGGCAACTATTTGTTCTCGGGCACGCGTGTCAACACCCCAGCCTTTGCCGTTGCAGGTGATGGGTCGGTTCAATACCAGGGTGATCAAACGCTCACCAAGATCCCGGCCGGTGTGGAGCGACAAGTGGCCTACACCCGTGCGGGAACCGATGTGTTCAGTCGCGTGATTCGCGATGACAACGGACAGTCTGTTTCTGTAGGGTTTTTTGATGCCATCGATCAAATGATTGCTGGCGTCAAGGCGGGTGATGGCACAGCCATGCAAAACAGCGTCTCCGATTTGGACC
>RFSP01000116.1 GCA_009923895.1 Betaproteobacteria bacterium
CTTGCCAGGCGCGTGGCACAGGCCTGTGGACAGCCGCACCAAACTTTGACTTTGGACTCGGCATGGATGTCGAACTTTCCCCGATGGGTGGATCAGGCCGTGGTGGCATCAGACGGCTTGATGGACGCTTCTGGAGCCGTGGAGATTTACATCAACCAGCTCGCGCGGGCAGTGGCCCCTGTGAGACTGACCGGCAACTGGGGATCGGAGATCTTGCGAGGACACGTGGCGTTTCGCCCTCGGACGCAGAATTTGCAGGCCCTTCAGCCTGAAATCGTGCGCGGCGTGAAAGACGCACAAAAGCGCTATCAAGAGGCCAGACAGGGCGATCCTCTGGGCTTCATCGCGTTCAAGCAAGTGCCCTGGCATCACAGTGTGCGACTGTCCCTCGAAGAGTCTCAACTGAAGCTTCGCTCACCATTTTTGGACAACGAGATTGTGGCCTTGATGCACCGGGCTCCGGATGGCGTCCGTCAACAAGCCACCCAAGCATCGCTGCGCTGGGTGCGGCAGGCCATGCCCGCCCTGGCCGACATCCCCACCGATCGCGGCTTGCGCTGGGGTGGATCGACGCTGATGCAATCACTGCGCCAGTGGCAGCAGACGTTTTGGATCAAGGCCGAGTACGCCATGGACTACGGCATGCCCTCCTCCTGGGCCCCTCGACTGCGGGCGTTGGGGTCTTTCCATCCCGAGCGTTGGACCTTGGGGCGTCACAAGTTTTATCACTTTCGCTCCTGGTACCAAGGACCACTGGCCACCGTTTTGAAAGAAGTCTTGCTGGATCCCACGGCCCTGTCTCGCAGCGTCTTCCAGCGTCAAGCCCTTGAAAAAATGGTCATGGAACACACGGCGGGACGTGCCAATCACACCCTGGACTTGCACCGCGCATGGTCATTGGAGGCGGTGCACCAACACTTGTTGGGACGTCCGAGCGATCACATGACGGAGACATTGCCATGAGTGACCCTGAAGCCTCAGACGAAGGCTCTACATCCCTGCCCGTGGTCAGCGTGTGCATTTGCACTTACCAACGACCCTACCGGCTGGCCCGCTTGTTGCGTGCCTTGGAACAACAAGAGACTGGCGGGTTGTTCACGATGCAAGTGGTTGTGGTCGACAACGACCCACAACGCTCCGCTCGTGCAGCCCTTTTGGGCTACGCCAAACGGACCACATGGCCTTTTGCACATGAGTCTCTGGGAGAGCCCAACATCGCCAAGGCCCGCAACCTGGCCGTGAGAATCGCGCACGGCGATTTTGTTGCAATGATCGATGACGACGAAGTCCCCTCCCCCAGCTGGCTTCGAAAACACTTTGAGACCTTGCAGCGCAGCCGTGCCTGCGGCGTCTTGGGCCCTGTCCTTCCCCGGTACGAGTCGCCGCCACCGCAGTGGGTGATTCGGGGCGGGTTTTGCGATCGCCCTCGCTACACCACAGGCACCGCACTGTCCGACCCCAAGCGCATGCGCACCGGCAACGTCATGATCCGCCGGCGCTCGCTCAGGCTTGAACCCGGTCCATTTGATCCTCGACTGGGTCGCACTGGGGGCGAGGACGTGGACTTCTTTCGCCGTCGCCTGGCTCGAGGTGACGTGTTCGTCTGGTGCGACGAGGCGCCGGTGTATGAAAGTGTGCCTGCGCAACGGCTGACACGGTCTTACTTTCTTAAGCGTGCCCTACTGCGAGGATCTGTCAACGGTGAACGAACGCCATTGTTGAGTTGGAGCACCGCCAAGTCGGTGATTGCTGCCACGCTGTACTCCTGTTTGTTGCCGGTTTTGCTGGCGTGGCGGCATGACTTGTTCATGCAATTTTTGATGCGTGATTGCGACCATCTCGGAAAGATTTTTGCACTGTGTGGCGTCAGGCTCATCCGTCAACGCCAGGGTTGATGCCAGATCGCCCAGCGGCACTCAGCCAGTCGCGAGAAGACCGCCAAGCCGTCAAAGGGGTGCTGGTGTTGCTCATGCTGGTCTATCACGCCATGAGCATTTGCTCGCAAGCATCGCCCGAAGCGTTTCGCTATTTGAGGTTTGTCACGGGATCCTTCATCTTTTTAACCGGATGGTCTTTGGGACAGCAATGGGTTGCACAGCCCCCCGATGACGAGGGTCTGAAAAAGAGCTCCGCTCGGCGCGGAACTCAACTGCTGCTGCTGTTTTTGGGCCTGAACGCGTTGATTCTCATCAGCGGATGGGGACATCCAGACAAGCAGGCGCTGGCACGGCAAGCCTGGCCCCACACTTTCGACCGTTTGTGGGCCGCTTTGATTTCGGGTCATCCTGCTGCGGCGTCGTTTGGCATTTTGTGGCCCATCGGCTGGTTGCTGATCAGCCTGGCTGCGCTTCAGTCGTGTGGCAGACGCTTGGGCCGGGCAAGCTGCGCGACGGGGTTGACACTGACGGCCTGCGCATTGACCGGACTGCCCTGGGTGGCGCAGCAGTCCGGCGTGTTGGACATGCTCTTGCTAGGCTGGATTGCCATGGGCCTGGCTGCTATGTGGGGCTTGCGTCAAACGCCTACCGTTCGGCTCTCATCAGGTGCCACGGGGTCTGGCTTGTGGGCCTGCACTTGCCTGGCCGCGGGCTTGTGGGCCTGCGCCCAATGGCCCCAGTGGCTGAGCGTTTATGTGGTGGCTGTGGCCTTCATTCTTAAAGGGCTGGGCGATCTTCTGGGCGAATTGCGAACTTGGACATCCCAAGCCAAAGGGGTTGTGGCTTTGGATGCCGCAATCCGGAGGCTCGGACAACTGAGCCTGTGGGCGTATGTGATGCAAATCGTCTTTCTTCAAGCCTGGAGGTGGATGATGGGAGGCGAACGCCTCAGCCTTGAGCCTGCGTTTTGGGTCATGGTGTTCTTCATGGCTCTTTTGCTTTGGGGCTCCTGCGAGGCACTTGCTGCCATGCGCCAGCGTCTGCGCTGGGTGGATCACGCTTACCGTTGGGTCTTTCCATGAATATGGCTGCAGCATTGGCCTGCCTGGCGTGCGCTGCCACCATCATTGTCTTGTGGAGACGCGACGCCCGAAGGCATGGCTCGGGGTCCTGGGCCCTTTGGATCCCTCTGATTTGGATGTTTCTCGCAGGCTCTCGGTGGGTGTCTGCTTGGTTGGGCATCTCCCCAAGCCTTGGAACGGTGCAAGACTATGCCGAGGGCAGCCCGCTGGATCGCATGGTGTTTGCAGCCCTCATGGCCGCTGCGGCGTGGGTCATTTGGCGCCGCAGACTTGACTGGGGGGCATTGCTGTTCGCCAACCGATGGTTGGCCCTCTACATGGCCTTTTGCGCCACCAGTGCCCTGTGGGCCGACGATCCCTCGCTTTCATTCAAGCGGTGGTTCAAAGATCTGGGCGCTCCTTTGATGGCCCTGGTCATCTTGACCGATCGCCACCCCGCTCGGGCCCTGCGCACCGTGCTCACCCGCTTGGCGCTGCTGTGGTTGCCGCTGAGCGCCTTGTTCATTCGATACTTTCCGCAGTGGGGACGCGTGTTTCACGTGGACGGCCTTCCGATGTACACAGGGGTGGGCCAGCAAAAGAACGACCTCGGGCTGATCTGTCTGGAGACCGGGTTGCTGGTGGCTTGGCTGGTGTGCTGTGGGCCCCCTTCTCCTCAGCCCGCTGCGCTGTTGCAGGGGCCAGGCGAGATCGGCAAAGCAAGGAAAGTCGCGCTTGCCCTGCCTCGGTCCCAAGACAGGGTCATGCTGCTGGTGGTGGGTGGGCTGTCTCTTTGGCTGCTGAGTTTGTCCAACAGCCGCACGGCCCTGGGATGTTTGATCTTGGGCGCCATCACTTTGGCCATCCTGCGACACCCTGCCATCATCGCTAAACCACACCGGGTCATCCCCAGCTTGGGCGTGATGCTGGTGCTGCTGCTTGCACTGGACGCGAGCCTCGACTTGAAATCCACCGCACTGAGCATGATGGGGCGCGATGCCAGCCTGACCAATCGCACGTCTTTGTGGAAGGTGTTGGGCTCCATTTCGACCGATCCTTGGTGGGGGGAAGGCTATATGAGCTTTTGGTCGGGGTGGCGCATGCAAACGGTGTGGAACGCCTTGGGGCGCGGGATCAACCAAGCCCACAGTGGCTACTTGGAGCAGTTTCTCAATCTGGGATGGGTCGGCGTGGGGTTCATTTCCCTGTTGGCGTGGGTGGCCGTGCGCCGCGGGGTATCGAGCCTGTCCACAGATCCCAGTTGGTCGGCCTGGAGGTTGTCGGTGGTGGGTGTGATCTTGCTTTACAACTACACCGAGGCCGCCTTTTATGGTGTCAACACGCTGTGGGCCTTGTTTCTCATCAGCCTGATCGAGGTTCGACCGGCATGGGTGCGCAGGCCGTGAGTTTTGGTGATCGCCTTCAGGCCAAATGGCACCGGCAGTTGGCACGGCATTTGGATCGCGATTTACGACCCCTGACAGGGTCAATGCCAGTCATCTCTTTCACCTTTGACGACGCACCCCAATCGGCCTTTGAGCGGGGGGGTGACATCGTGCGTGCTGAAGGCGGATCGGCCACTTACTTCTGCTCTCTGGGTTTGCTGGGTGCGCAGACCGAGGTCGGACGCATGGCCTCGCTGCAGCACCTGCAGCGCGCGATCCATCAAGGGCATGAGCTGGGCTGTCACACCTACGATCACTTGGATGGCTGGCGTACTGCACAAGAAACTTTCATGCACTCCATCGAGAAAAACGCCCTCGCGTTCAAGACACTCCTGGGCGTGGAGCCGCCCTTGCATTTTGCTTACCCCAAAAGCGGCGCTCGATGGCCTTTGAAGCGAGCGGTGTCACGTCGCTTCGTGACCTGCCGGGGCGGGGCGGAGTCCTTGAATGCCAAAGTGGCCGATCTGCACCTGCTCAAGGCCTGCTTTTTGGATCAACGTGCGGGTTGGCCCCTGGACGATCTGCGCGCCCTGATTGACTTGAATCGACGCCAATGCGGTTGGTTGATCTTTGCCACGCATGACGTGGACCCCAAGCCCACGGCCTTTGGCTGCACACCGCAGCGCTTGAAAGAGGTGGTGCAACATGCCGCTCAGTCAGGGGCGCTTCTATGTACCATGACCCAAGCCTGTCAGGCCATGAATCTCATCGATGTGACTGGAGCCGGCGGAAGGAATTGAACACTTCATCTGCCAATCACGAATTTAGCTGCTCTACCGTTGAGCTACACCGGCTTGAGAGGTACGACGGGCAGTTGCATGAGGCCGAATCTGGCTGCCATGGGTCAGCCACCAAGTTCTCACCTTGAGAAGGCTTTGCATCCAATTCGCAGGCAACCGATCTGTCCATGGTTTGTCCCATCCCCACCGAAGGGCCCAACGCCCTCTCGGGGTGACGGCAACGACCTCTCGGCGTACATTGACTTGGGCAAAGCCAAGCCGTCGTTTGAATTCCACCATGGAGTCGTCGGTTTTGCTGCCGTAAGTCATCTGCCCGTAAATCAGTCCCGACAAGCCTTGACGATGACACACCTGCACCGCCTCGGCAATGAGTGCCATCAATGGTCGTTTGTCTTGATGGCCTTGCAGGGCCAAGATTTGCATGATGCGCGCTTGGCCACCCACACGAACCCACTTCATAAAGGCCACCAACTCTTCACCCACGTAAGCACCCAAGAAGGTGGCGCGGTCCAGATAGGTGGTGTTGTCTTTTATCACCTGCTCCAAGGGCTTTGCGTAATGCCAAAAGGGCCGTCCTTGGCGCAAAGGAGATTCGTTGTAGATCCCTAAGATGCCTTGGGCCAAAGCAGGGTTCCACGCCACCTCCCTCACCTTTACGCCCCGACGTTCAGCCCGTCGCACATTCTTGCGAGTCTCTTGAGGTAGACGGGCCCACCACGATGCAGGGTCAGCGGTAGGGAGCACCGCCCAATTGGTCTCGCGCGAGGCATGACACAAACCCGAAAGATCCACGGGTTGTGACGATGGACAGGTAAAGCTGAACACATCGGCAAATTCAGGGTGCTGACGGAAAGTCCGGAAGACCTCTTGAGGATCGAAGATCGCTACATTGGTCCCATGGGCCGCAGGGTCGAGCCACTCTTCATCCAAAATCTCGGCACGTCGAAAGCCCTTGCCGCGCGTGACCCATGAGCGTCCTTGAACTTTCAAGGCCCTCATGCGCTGGATGCGACCCTTGAGGGAGACC
>RFSP01000117.1 GCA_009923895.1 Betaproteobacteria bacterium
GACGCGATCGCCCTCAAACCGCAGGTCCATGGCCGCCGCGACGGCGCCGCAGGCCTGCTCGTCTGTCAAAGGCACGCCCGCGCGCGCCGCGGCCACGCCCGTGGCCCGGTAAAGCGCCCCCGAATCCAGCAGGTGGTAGCCCAACCGGGCCGCCACGGCGCTTGCGAGAGTGCCTTTGCCCGATGCCGACGGCCCGTCAATGGTGATGACCGGGATGTGCGTTGCATCGGCCTGAACCAAGGCAAAGAAAGCCTCAAAGTAGTCCGGAAAGGTCTTGGCCACGCAGGCCGGATCTTCAATCCGTATGGGGCAGGGGGCCAAGAAGGCGGCGAGCGAGCCACACATGGCCATGCGGTGGTCATCGTAGGTGTGCCAAGACGCAGCCTGCCAGGCGGTGGCAGGCAAGGGCGAGACTTCAATGAAGTCAGGCCCTTCGACCACCTGCGCGCCCAATTTGCGCAGCTCGGCGGTCATGGCCGCAATGCGGTCGGTTTCTTTGACACGCCAGCTGCCAATGTCGGTCAAACGCGTGGGTCTGTCGGCATACAAGGCCATCACCGCCAGCGTCATGGCCGCATCGGGCATGTGATTGCAATTCAGCGTCAAGCCTTTGAGCGGCCACGCCCCCCGGTGCACCTCCAGCCAATTGGGCCCACTGCGAACAACCGCCCCCATGGCTTGGGCCGCCTCGACAAAGCGTATGTCGCCTTGAATGGAGTCGTGGCCCACGCCTTCAATGCGCACGGGGGTCTGCTCGGTGGCCGCCAGGGCGCCCATGGCAATGAAATAAGACGCCGATGAGGCGTCGCCCTCCACATAAATATCGCCAGGGGCGGTGTAGCGGCTGCCGGCCGGAATCACAAAGCGTTCAAAGCCGTCACGCTGCACGTACCAAGTCACCAATGGGGCGCTCGTGCATGCGCGCCACGCCAGACACCGTGAAGTCACCGCCTTGCGTGGCGGCCAACACCGCCAAGGCCGCTGTGAGGGGCCGCATGGCCGTGCCGGCATTGCCCAAGAAAAGTTCGGCTTGAGGCACTTGCAGTCGTCCGCCCAGGCCGGTGATGTGCCAGGCGTTGTTCCGCTCTTGCACCCCGCAGCCCAGCTGCCGCAACGCTTGGAGCATCACGCGCGTGTCATCGGACTGCAGCAGGTCGTGGACCACCGTGGTGCCCTGGGCCAAGCCCGCCAAAAGCAGCACCCGATTGGAAATGCTCTTGGAGCCGGGCAACCGCACGGTACCGGCGGCCCGCTGCAGGGGCGGGATATCCAAAAACGGGCCTTTGAACATGGCGGGCGGTCTGGGTGGGTTCTGAAGTGTTTTATTCGTCAGACGAGGCAGAAGATGCATCGCTGGGGTTCGAGGGCCAGGCGCGGCGCTTTTGCGCCACCTCGGCAATGATGCGCTGCAGTTGGGCGCCATCACCGGCTTTCACCTGAGATGCCAATGCGTCGAGCGCGTCTCGAAAGTGGGTCAACTGTTGCAACACCGCCTGCGAATTGCCCAGCAAGATGTCGCGCCACACGGCACTGTCGCTGCCGGCAATGCGCGAAAAGTCGCGAAACCCGGGGCCTGCCAAGCGCAAGAATTCTTCCCCTTCGGCTTGCTCCATCAGCCCCTTCATGTAGGCAAATGCCAGCAGGTGGGGCAGGTGGCTCACGGCCGCAAAAGCGCTGTCATGCGCCTGGGCCGACATGACTTCCACGCGTCCACCCACCGAGCTCCACAACGCTCGGGCTTGCTCGGTCACCGAAGTCGAGGTGTCGCTTTGCGGCGTCAACACCACCAGCCGGCCCCGATACAACTGCGCGTCGGCGTGTTCAACACCTGCCAGTTCTTTGCCTGCGATGGGGTGTGCGGGCACAAAGTGGCTCACACGCGCGCCCATGGCGCGGCGCGCGGCCTGCACCACATCGCCCTTGGTGCTGCCCACGTCCATGCACCATGCCTGGGGCTTGAGGTGCGGTGTGACTTCTCTGAGGGTGGCTTCGGTGGCGGCCACCGGCACGGCCACCAGCACCACATCGCTGCCCACCACCGCCTCAGCCACGGTGTTGGCCGCCACGTCGATCACTCCGCGCGTCAGTGCCTGCTGTCGAGCCTGCGGTGAGCGGCTGTAGCCCACCACGCGACCCACCTGTCCTGCCTGGCGCAAGGCCAGCGCGAAGCTGCCGCCCATCAAGCCGCAGCCGATGACGCCCAGTTGCTCGACCATGTCAGTGCACGTCGATGGGGTAGGTGCCCAGCACCTTGAAGAAGGCGCACACCTCGCGCAACTGCTTCAATGCTGCGCCGACCTCGGGTTGGTCGGGGTGACCCTCGATGTCGATGTAGAAAAAGTACTCCCATTGCCCCGAGCGGGCCGGCCGCGACTCAAAACGCGTCATCGACACGCCGTGGGCTTTGAGGGGTACCAACATGTCGTGCACGGCCCCGGGGCGGTTGGTGACCGAGACCACCAAGCTGGTGCAGTCATGACCCGTGGGTTGGGGCGTGGGGTGGGTGTGCGGATGCGCCACGATGGCAAAGCGCGTGCGATTGTGGGCATCGTCTTGAATGGCCGGTGCGACCACGTGCAAGCCAAACTCCGAAGCGGCGCGCGTGCTGGCAATCGCCGCGAGTGAAGCGTCTTCGGCGGCCAGCCGGGCCCCTTCGGCGTTGCTCGACACGGGGCGCCGCTCGGCCTGTGGCAAGTGTTCGGACAGCCAGGTGTGACACTGCGCCAGCGCCTGGGCGTGGGCCACCACCGCTTTCACGCCGGTGGCAGAGGGCTCTTTGCGCAACAGGTTGTGGCGCACCAGCAAGCTGGTCTCGCCCACGATGTTCAAGGGCGTGTTGAGCAGCAGGTCCAAGGAGCGGGCCACGACCCCTTCGGTGGAATTTTCCACAGGCACCACACCAAAGTCGGCGGCCCCGGCTGATGTGGCACGAAAGACTTCGTCGATGCTCACGCAAGGCACTTTGTCGATGGACGAACCAAAGTAGCCCAAGGCGGCCTGCTCGCTGAAGGTGCCGGCCGGCCCCAGATAAGCCACACGCGTCAGTGCCTCGAGGGCACGCGACGCCGACATGATTTCGCGCCAAATGGGCGCAATGCTGTCGGTGCGCAACGGCCCGCCGTTGGCCTGCTTGAGCTTGTCGATGACCTGGGCCTCTCGCTCCGGGCGAAACACCGGTGAGCCATCGCGTTTCTTGAGCTCTCCCAGATCAAGGTCACGCCCTGGGTGGCGCGACCCAGCTCGCGGATTTCGCTCACGCGGGTGCGAACCAGCACGCCCTTGTCGGTGATGAGCATGATCTCGTCAGCCGCGCGCACCAGCGTGGCGGCCACCACCTTGCCATTGCGCTCGCTTTGTTGAATGGCAATCATGCCTTTGGTGCCACGCCCATGTCGCGTGTACTCGACAATCGAGGTGCGCTTGCCATAGCCATTTTCTGTGGCCGTCAGCACGCTTTGCGTTTCGTCTTCGGCCACGAGCATGGCAATCACGGTTTGCCCGGGCTCCAGCATCATGCCGCGCACACCGCGGGCGGTCCGGCCCATGGCACGCACATCGTCTTCGTCAAATCGCACGGCTTTGCCGCCGTCAGAAAACAGCATCACGTCGTGATGCCCGTCGGTCAGCGCTGCGCCAATCAGGTGGTCGCCGTCGTCCAAATCAACGGCAATGATGCCGGCCTTGCGAGGGTTGCTGAATTCATCGAGCGCGGTCTTCTTGACCGTGCCCAAGGCCGTGGCCATGAAGATGAAATGATCGGCCGGGAAGCTGCGGAATTCACCGGTGAGGGGCAACACCACCGTGATCTTTTCTTCCGGCTGCAGCGGGAACATGTTGACGATAGGCTTGCCTCGGCTGGCGCGTCCGCCTTGCGGCACCTCCCACACCTTGAGCCAATAGACGCGTCCTCGGTTGCTGAAGCACAGCATCCAGTCGTGTGTGTTGGCAATGAAGAGCTGGTCGATCCAGTCGTCTTCTTTGGTCTGTGCCGCTTGTTTGCCGCGCCCGCCTCGGCGCTGCGCCCGGTACTCTGCCAAGGGCTGGCTCTTGATGTAGCCCGTGTGGCTGAGCGTGACCACCATGTCGGTGGGGGTGATGAGGTCTTCGGTGCCCAGCTCTTGCACGTTGTGCTCGATGTGGCTGCGGCGTGCGCCCACCTTGGTCTGGCCAAACTCTTGGCGCAAGGCTGCCAACTCTTCACCGATGATCGCCGTCACACGCTCCGACTTGGCCAACACGTCGAGCAAGTCGGCAATTTGCGCCATCACGTCTTTGTATTCGCCCAGGATCTTGTCTTGCTCCAAACCGGTCAGGCGCTGCAGACGCATCTGCAAGATTTCCTGGGCCTGGTCTTCAGACAAGCGGTACAAGCCGTCGGGTTGCAGCCCGTAGTGCGCGGGCAGCCCTTCGGGCCGGAACGCGGCGGCGCCGCCCGAGGCTTGGGTCTCCGTGCGGGCTAGCATTTCGCGCACCAAAGACGAGTCCCAGCTCTTGCTCATGAGCGCGGCCTTGGCCATGGGTGGTGTCGGTGAGGTCTTGATGGTCTCAATGAACTCATCGATATTGGCCAGCGCCACGGCCAAGCCTTCAAGCACATGGCCGCGCTCGCGGGCCTTGCGCAGAGCAAAGACGGTCCGTCGGGTCACCACCTCACGGCGGTGCTCCAAGAAGATCTCCAGCAACTGCTTGAGGTTGCACAACTTGGGCTGTCCATCGACCAGCGCCACCATGTTGATGCCGAAGGTGTCTTGCAGCTGCGTTTGCTTGTACAGGTTGTTCAGCACCACCTCAGGCACTTCGCCGCGCTTGAGTTCAATGACCACGCGCATGCCGGACTTGTCGCTCTCGTCCTGAATGTGGCTGATGCCCTCGATCTTCTTTTCGTGCACCAGCTCGGCCATGCGCTCCAGCAAGGTCTTCTTGTTGACCTGGTAGGGGATCTCGTCAACGATGATGGCCTGGCGCTGGCCGCGATCGATGTCTTCAAAGTGGCACTTGGCCCGCATGATGACCTTGCCGCGCCCCGTGCGGTAGCCCTCGCGCACGCCGTTCAGGCCGTAAATGATGCCGGCCGTGGGGAAGTCGGGCGCCGGCACGATCTGCATGAGCTCGTCGATGGTGGCTTCAGGCGACTTGAGCAGGTGCAGGCAGGCGTCCACCACCTCATTGAGGTTGTGTGGCGGAATGTTGGTGGCCATGCCCACCGCGATACCGGCCGAGCCGTTGACCAGCAAGTTGGGCAGCCGCGTGGGCAGCACCAGGGGTTCTTTTTCGCTGCCGTCGTAGTTCGGGCCAAAGTCCACCGTTTCTTGGTCAATATCGGCCAGCATTTCATGCGCGATCTTGGCCAAGCGGATTTCTGTGTAGCGCATGGCCGCGGCGTTGTCGCCGTCCACCGAGCCAAAGTTGCCCTGTCCATCCACCAGCATGTGCCGCAAGGAGAAGTCTTGGGCCATGCGCACGATGGTGTCGTACACCGCCGTGTCGCCGTGGGGGTGGTACTTACCGATCACGTCACCGACGATACGCGCGCTCTTTTTGTAAGGGCGGTTCCAATCGTTGTTGAGCTCGTGCATCGCAAACAACACCCGCCGGTGCACCGGTTTGAGGCCGTCGCGAGCATCGGGCAGGGCGCGGCCCACAATCACGCTCATGGCGTAGTCGAGGTACGAACGCCGCATCTCCTCTTCAAGACTGATGGGCAGCGTTTCTTTGGCGAACTGGGTCATGCGCGGGTTCCGCGGGGGCGGTCACGAAAATGGATAAGACAAGGACTGAACGGGGAAAACCCTTGGTTGAACCCCATCCAGAGCAGTCTTCCATTCTATGACGGCCGCCGGGTTGTCGCGAGCCTGCAACAAGCCCATCCAGCCGCCTCATTGCGATGCGCATTTTTGGTTGCAGAAATTGCCCTATGGCACAATCATTTGGTCAGAGGTAGGCCTATATGCCTTTAAACAGTGTTTTTGGCACTGGTTGAAAGCTGAGGTTTCCGATGTTTCGCAGATGTCTGCGGCTTTCCTTGAGAGGAGATTGAATTGAAAAAACTGAACACGGTAGCGGCACTGTTCGCTTCCGCGGCACTCGCAGCCCCCTTGGCGGTGCTGGCCCAGGGCGCACCCTCTGGGGAAGCCAACTGGAAGACGGGCT
>RFSP01000118.1 GCA_009923895.1 Betaproteobacteria bacterium
TTTTGTGGGATCGCCTTCCATGCGCTCGCGCCACCGAGAGCGGAAGGCCGTTCTCGCGGCCTCGTCCATCGGAAACTCCCGTCCTGGGAGCAACTGCACTTCTGGCACCGGATAGAGGCTGCGCTGGCTGTCGGGGTCAAAGGTGCGGATGGAGTCGACCTCGTCATCGAACAAATCCACCCGGTAAGGCACGGGCGAGCCCATTGGAAAGAGGTCGATCAATCCTCCTCGAACCGCATATTCTCCAGGAGCCACCACTTGACTGACTGGCGTGTAACCGGCCAGCGTGAGCTGGGCTTTGAGCGCAGACTCATCCAACCGGGTCTTTTGTTTGAAATGAAAGGTGGTGGCGGCCAGGAAAGAGGGCGGACAAATTCGAGTGGTCGCCGTGCTGGCGGGCACCAGCAGCACATCCAAATCCTTGCGCATCAAGCGCCACAGTGTGGCCAAGCGCTCGGAGATCAGATCTTGGTGGGGGCTGAAGGTGTCGTAGGGCAGGGTCTCCCAATCGGGGAAGAGGGCCAGCCGAAGTGTGGGTTCAAAGAAAACGAGTTCGTCCGTCAGGCGCTGGGCATCGCCAGGGTCCGCACAAATGAGTGCCGTGATGCGACCCTCGCTTGCCCGCTGTGCACACCATGTGGCCAACTGCAGTGCATCCGCCGACCCCCATGGCCGAGGCGACACATGCCGTTTTCCGGCGGCGACAATGGGCAGTTGCATGGGTTTTGAGGAGACGATAAGCAGTGATTCTAGAATCTGAACATGCGCGCCGCCCGTGACCGCCTCTTTGCCCTGGTGCCTTGTGCCGGCGTTGGCGCTCGCTCGGGGGCTTCATTGCCCAAGCAATATGCGTCCTTGGCCGGGCGACCGGCCGTGGCCCACACCTTGGAAGCGCTGGCGGCCGTTGACGCTGTGGAAGCGATCTTGGTGGTGTTGTCCGCTGCCGATGCTGATTTTGAATCGCTCGTTCCTGAGTTCCAAGGTCCTCGGTCCTGGGTGGAACGTTGCGGCGGAGCCACCCGAGCAGCTTCAGTGACCGCGGGGCTGCATGCCTTGCGCGCCCGGGGTGCCAAGGACCAAGATTGGGTGTTGGTGCACGACGCTGCTCGGTGCTTGCTCAGACCTGAGTGGGTGGAGCGGTTGATTGCCAGTTGTCTGGATCATGGTGTGGGTGGGCTTTTGGCCATGCCATTGGCCGATACGCTCAAAGAAGCCCAGGCGGACCGGGTGGTTGCCACCGTGCGTCGGCAAGACAAGTGGACCGCTCAGACCCCTCAGATGTTTCGATTGGGCTTGTTGCTCACGGCCTTGGAGGCTGCCACGGACGAGGTCACCGATGAGTCCAGCGCCGTTGAACGATTGGGTGAGTCTCCACTGTTGGTGCCCGGATCCTTTGAGAATATCAAAGTGACCTACCCCGAGGACTTTGATCTGGCGCAACGGCTATTGGCCTCTCGAACGCAAGGAAACCGATGATGAACCTGCGCATTGGCGAAGGATGGGATGTTCACGCCTTGGTGGAAGGTCGGCCGCTCATTTTGGGTGGCGTGCATGTGCCCCACTCGCGGGGCTTGTGGGGCCATTCCGACGCAGACGCCTTGTTGCATGCCATCTGCGATGCACTGTTGGGAGCGGCTGCGTTGGGAGACATTGGTCGGCATTTCCCCGATACCGATCCCGCTTTTCAGGGGGCCGACTCCCTGGTCTTGCTCCAACAGGTGGCTCGCCGTGTAAGGGCCGAAGGCTACGAGATTGGCAATGTGGACGCCACCATCATTGCTCAAGCCCCCAAATTGGCCCCGTGGATTCCGGCCATGTGTGAACGGATTGCACAGGCCTTGCAGTTGGGCCTTTCTCAGGTGAACGTGAAGGCCAAAACCGCAGAAAAAATGGGCCCTGTGGGCGAGGGTCGGGCCATTGAAGCTCGGGCCGTGTGCTTGCTACACAAGCAGTGACGACGGCTCGTCAACGGACCCGTCGCAATCTCAGGTGCACGCTCAGTCCGCCTTGAGGAGGGTTGGCGACGCTGAGTTGTCCTCCCATGTGTGCAATGGTGCGCTCCACGATGGCCAGGCCCAAGCCCGCGCCATGGGCGTCGGTGCGCGAGGTGTTGACTCGGTAAAACGGCTGTGTGAGCCGGCCGAGGGCCTCTTCAGGCACCCCTGGACCCTGATCTCGGATGACACATTCGAACCACTCCTCTTCAGACCATCCCTGAATCGAAATCTCGCTGATATCGGTTTGCGGCGTCTTTCCGTAGCGGATGGCGTTTTCCAGCACATTGACCAGTGAGCGCTCCAGCCCAACGGGCTCCGCATAAACCTGCACGTCAGCCGGTACGCAACAGGTGACGGTCATGTCGGGTCGACAACGGTAGGGCTCTAACACCTCCTGCAACCACGCCTCGAAAGGCAAGGGTTTCAATTCCACGCTCTGCGGCGCCTGGGGACGTGCGTAGGCCATGAATTGGCCCAAGGTATTTTGGGCTTGCTCGATGTCTTGCGCCATGTGTCGTCGCACCTCAGGATCGGCCACACTCAACTCCACTTCCAAACGCAGCCGAGACAGCGGGGTTCGCAAATCATGGCTGATGCCAGCCAACATCAGAGTGCGTTCTTCGTCAGCTTGCTGCAGCCGATGCACCATTTGATTGAACCCTTGATTCAAATCGCGAATTTCTCGTGTGGCGCTGTCTTCTGGGAGGCGGTGATTCCATCGGCCCTCCATGACATGCTGCAACGCCACACCCATTTGCCGCAACGGGCGATTGATCAGGCCAGCTATCGCTGCCGAAGCAGCCACCGTCGCAACCAAGGCGATGGCCATCCAGATGCCACCGGATCTGATCGGTCGCTGGGCTCCAGCGGGCGGATGTGCAAGAGGCCGACCTGGCCCAGCGATTTCAAGAGCGTGACGCGTGCAATCCCATCCACTTGACCCAAGGCCGCCCGCGTCAAATTCACCAGGGCAGCGACCTGGCTGGCTTCTTTGATGGCGCGCGGCTCAAGCTCCAATGAGGTCAGGGTTTGCACCCAAGCAAAGACCCCTCCGCCCAGCAGCAGAGACAGCAAAGCGAAAGTCCGCCAAAAAAGACTCAGGGTCATTCGCGCTCGTCTGGCACAAACACGTAGCCCACTCCCCAGACGGTTTGAATGTAGCGAGGCTGTGCGGGGTCGGGCTCCAGCATCTTGCGCAGACGCGAGACTTGGACATCCAAGCTTCGGTCAAAGGGCTCAAATTCTCGGCCGCGTGCCAGGTGGGCGAGGCGGTCTCGCGACAGCGGCTGCCGCGGGTGCCTGACCAGGGCTTTGAGCATCGAAAACTCCCCTGTGGTCAGGGCGATTTGTTCGCCGTTTTTTTCTAGTCGGCGCAAGGAGAGATCCAATTCAAAGGGGCCAAAACTGACAATTTGGGGCTCTTTGCTGGGCGCGCCAGGACTTTCTTCGGGTGGACGGCGTCGCAGCACGGCGTGGATGCGGGCCAGCAATTCCCGAGGATTGAAGGGCTTGGCCAGATAGTCATCGGCGCCGACTTCCAGTCCCACGATCCTGTCCACCTCTTCGGCCTTGGCGGTCAACATGATCACCGGCAAGGCATTGCGCTGCGCGCGCAAACTCCGGCAGATGGACAACCCATCCTCGCCCGGCAGCATGAGGTCCAAAATCACCAAATCAATCAGTTCACGAGACAGCACCCGCCGCATGGCGGGCGCATCTTCGGCCAGGAAGATCTCAAAGCCTTCTTGGGTCAGGTAGCGACGCAACAGGTCACGAATGCGTACATCGTCATCGACGACCAGCACGCGATCAGGTTTGACGGGACAGTCGACGGTGGCCATGACGGACTCCAAAAGATGTCATGGCTCAATTCTGGAAAGCCCGTTCCCCCCTTGGGACTGAGCAGGCTCAATTTGTTACAAATTACTGCGCCACCCAACCGCCATCGACATTGATGGCTGCACCGCGAATGTTGTCGGCCGCCGCCGTGCACAAAAACACGGCCAATTCACCGAGTTGTTCTGGCGTGGTGAATTGAAGAGAGGGCTGCTTTTCAGCCAGCAAATTCCGTGTGGCTGCCGCATTGTCGAGCCCCATTTGTTGGGCACGCGCATCCACTTGTTTCTGAACCAAAGGCGTGAGGACCCAGCCTGGGCAGATGGCATTGACCGTGACACCGGTGGTCGCGGTCTCAAGGGCCACCGATTTGGTGAATCCCACCAGTCCGTGCTTGGCCGCCACATAAGCCGATTTTTGTGCGGAAGCGACCAGACCATGCGCGGAGGCCACGTTGATGATCCTCCCCCAGCCCTTGGAAAGCATGGACGGCAACGCCAAGCGCGTGGTGTGAAATGCGGAGGTCAAGTTGATCGCAATCACCGCATCCCAACGCTCGACGGGAAAGTGCTCCACTGCAGCCACGTGCTGGATGCCAGCGTTGTTGACCACGATGTCCAGCCCTCCCAGTTCGTCTTTCGCAAGCCTCATCAGGTCCTCGATTTCGGCGGGCTTGCTCATGTCGGCCCCGTGGTAGCTGACCTTGACATTGAACTCGCCCAATTGGGCCTTGGCTCCTTCCACGTCGCCAAAACCATTGAGCAAAATGTCGGCCCCTTGGCGCGCCAGTGAGCGAGCAATGCCCAGGCCGATGCCGCTGGTGGAGCCGGTGACGAGGGCGGTTTTACCTTTCAACATGGTGAATTCCTGATTTTTGAAGAAGTTCTGAGATTTTCCGATGGGGATTCATGCCATAAAGCTTAGGATGTCTGTCTGATACGGAGCTGACCCGCTGAGCAAGCCGCCTGCGCAGACCACCGAGGAAGGATTTTCGACCATGAATTCGCCGCGCCTGCATCACGTTCAATGCCTAGACTCGCGGGGGCTGCATCGCATGGCTTACTGGGAGTGGGGTGATGCCCACAACCCGCGTGTCCTGGTGTGTGTGCACGGCCTCAGCCGGCAAGGCCGTGACTTTGACACATTGGCCCAAGACCTTTGCGGTCACTACCGGGTGGTTTGTCCCGACGTGGTGGGCCGGGGGCAGTCGGAATGGCTGGAAGACCCCATGGGTTACGCGATCCCGAGTTACGTGGCCGACATGGTCACTTTGTTGGCCCGACTCAACGCCGAACAAATCGATTGGGTCGGAACCTCTATGGGAGGCCTGATCGGCTTGGGAGTGGCGGGGCTCAAACATTCGCCGCTGCGTCGTTTGGTACTGAACGATGTGGGGCCTTCTTTGCAGCCGGTCGCCCTCACGCGAATTGGCAGCTACCTGGGCCAGCCCGTCAAATTCCAATCTTTGGAAGAGGCTGCGGATGCCTTGTGGAGCATTTCTCAAGGCTTTGGTCCCCACACCCGGGAGCAATGGTTGAACTTGACCCGCCCGCAAATCAAGGCGGATGCTCAAGGGGGGTGGATCCCGCACTACGACCCGGCCATTGCTGTTCCCTTCAAGGCCGTGAGCCCCGAGATGTGGGCCGCTGGGGAGGCCCTCCTTTGGCAGACCTACGATCAGCTGAGACTGCCCACGCTCTTGCTGCGAGGCACAGACTCTGATTTGTTGTCGGCGCAGACGGCCCAGGCCATGACCCAGCGGGGGCCTCGAGCACGGGTGGTTGAATTCGCAGGCGTGGGACATGCTCCCACGTTAGTTCAAAACGATCAGCGCGCTGCAGTGCGGGAGTTCTTGCTGGCGCCATGAAGTCATCGTTTCATGATGAATCTTCCTCGACGCCGGTGAACTCGGCCATCGTGGCCGTCACAACGTCATCGGGGTCGACACCATCGGCTGGGGATGAAATGGGGGTGTCCAAGTTGGCGCAGGCCCGGGCATTTGCAGAGCCCCTCTTGCGAGCCAACTTGCTCGATACCGGTGAAAACGCCTGGGACCATGCCAATGGTGTGGCCGACATTCTGCGGCGCATCGGCGCAGCGCCGTCGATGCAGGCGGCGAGTTTCCTGGTGTATGCGGGAGATTTTCTGCAGAGGCCGCAAGAGACCATTGCTCGCGCGTTTGGGGACGCTGATGCCGAATTGGTGACGCTGACGCGCCGATTGGTGCAAGTGCAGCGTGCCGCCCGCGAAGCCGATCTGGAGCAGCAACGGCAGCGCGAACAAACCG
>RFSP01000119.1 GCA_009923895.1 Betaproteobacteria bacterium
GTATGCCCCAGCTGCGGCAGCGAGCCCGTGGCCAGCGTGTCGCGCATTGGGGGTGACGATGCGGGGTCTCGCTATCTGCACTGCGGTCTGTGCCAGAGTCAGTGGCACATGGTGCGCATCAAGTGCAGCCACTGCGAATCCACCAAAGGCATCACCTATCAAGAACTCGAGGCGGCCCCAGGTGCCGTCGTGCCCACCTTGACGCTGCCTCAAGGCACGGTGCGCGCCGAGTGTTGCGGTGAGTGCGGTCATTACCTGAAAATCGTGGACATGACCAAAGACGCGTTTGTGGACCCTGTGGCCGACGATCTGGCCTCGGTGGCATTGGATCTTTTGGTGAGCGACACCGGCCTACAGCGCCATGGCGTCAACTTCTTGCTGCTGTGGGGCGACCCCGACGACAGCGCTGCCGAACCCGCAGGAGCCTCATAGTGACCACGCCTGAAGGATCCATGGTTCATGGTCCGAAGGCGATGCTCACCAAGCTCCCTTCTGTTGACCGTCTCATCCACACGCCAATCGGTGCGCGTTTGCAGGCCGAGCACGGGCCGTTGTTTGTCACCCGCCAAGCCCGAGAGCTGTTGGCTCAGTGGCGCGCAGACCTCCTGAGTGACCCGGTGCCTTCGCGGGTGACGTCTCTGTGGCAAGACAACGCCGACATGACGGACGCCATCGCCCAAGCGCTGGCACAACGTTGCGCCCAAAGGCTCGAGCCCCGCATGCGCTCGGTGATCAACCTCACGGGCACGGCCATCCATACCAATTTGGGGCGTGCGGTATTGCCCCAAGCGGCCATCGATCATGTGGTGGCCATGATGGCAGGCCCCAACAATCTGGAATACGACCTGCAAAGCGGGCGGCGCGGTGACCGCGACAGTGTGGTGGAAGGCTTGCTGTGCGAGCTCACAGGCGCTGAAGCGGCCACGGTGGTCAACAACAATGCGGCTGCCGTGTTGCTGAGCCTGGCGGCTTTGGCCGGTGGCCGTGAGGCCGTGGTTTCTCGCGGAGAGCAGGTGGAAATTGGCGGTGCATTTCGCATGCCCGATGTCATGGCCAGTGCTGGCGCACGCATGGTCGAGGTGGGCACCACCAACCGCACCCATCTGGCCGACTACGAGCGGGCCATCACGGCGCAAACGGCCCTGTTGATGAAGGTGCACACCAGAAACTATGCGGTGCAGGGTTTTACCGCATCGGTCAGCGAGGCCGAACTCGCACCCCTGGCACGTGAGCGAGGGGTCTGGCTGGTGACGGACCTGGGCAGTGGATCATTGATCGATATGAGCGCCTATGGCCTGCCCAAGGAGCCCACGCCGCAAGAGATGTTGACCGCGGGTTGCCATGTGGTCACGTTTTCGGGTGACAAGCTGCTGGGGGGACCGCAGGCGGGCCTGATTGTGGGCGACCGCGAGGCCATCGGTCGCATCCGAAAATTCCCCATGAAGCGGGCGCTGCGGCTTTCCAAGCTGCCGTTGGCGGCACTGGAAGCCACACTGCAACTTTATTTGCGCCCCGATTGGTTGACACGTGACCTGCCCACGCTGCGATGGCTCACGCGGCCGGTGGAGCAGATCCAAGCCATGGCTCAACGGTTGTGTGCACCGATGGCCCAGGCCGTGGCGCCGCGCTTTGCCGTTGAGGTGGTGTCGCTACAAAGCCAGATTGGCTCGGGTTCGTTGCCGGTGGACCGACTGCCCTCAGCCGGTTTGGCCTTGACGCCTGTGTCGGCCAAAGGGGTGGGTCGCCAGCTTGACGAACTGGCCACGGTGATGCGGGGTTTGCCGCAGCCCGTGATTGGCCGCATCGACAGCGATCGCTTGTTGCTTGACCTGCGCTGCTTGGATCAGGCCGAGGCCTTGCTGGTGCAGTTGCCGACCTTGCAGGCGCAGCTGGGGGCGCGTCCGTGATCATTGGCACCGCGGGCCACATCGATCACGGCAAGACCGCCTTGGTGAGAGCGCTCACAGGCGTCGATGCAGACCGTCTGCCAGAAGAAAAAAGGCGTGGCATCACCATTGAGTTGGGTTACGCCAGCATGGCCGGCCCCGAAGGACAGGTCTTGTCTTTTGTGGATGTGCCGGGCCACGAGAAACTGGTGCGCACCATGGTGGCGGGAGCCAGTGGCATCGACTTGGCACTGCTGTTGGTGGCCGCTGACGACGGCATCATGCCGCAGACGATCGAGCACCTGACCATTCTTTCGCTGCTGGGCATCTCCCAGGGAGCGGCCCTCATCACCAAGATCGACCGTTGCGAGCCCGCACAGGTGGCGCAGCGCAGTGCCGAGGTGCGCCAGTTGCTGGATGCACACGGGCTGCGCGACTTCCCCGTCTTGGCCGTATCGGCCTTGCGCGGCGATGGGATGGCAGCCCTGCGAGACCACCTATGGGCGGCCGCCCAGCAAACCCGGTTGCGCCAGGTGGCGCATGAGGGGTTTCGCATGGACCTGGATCGGGTCTTCACGCTCGATGGCATTGGCACGGTGGTGGCGGGCAGCGTGGTGGCCGGTAGCGTGGCCGTGGGAGACAGCTTGTGTCTGGCCCATGAGCCGCAAGAGCGTTACCGCGTGCGCAGTTTGCATCAACACAATCAGTCGGTCACGCAGGCCATGGCGGGGCAACGTTGCGCCGTGGGCCTCGTGGGGATGGAGCGCGCGCGGGTGGAACGTGGCATGACATTGTGCGATCCTGCCATTGCCACAAGCACTCAGCGCTTTGATGTGTGGTTGCGCGTGGCGGCCACCGAAGAGCGTGCCCTGCGTTCTGGCACCTGGGTGCACCTGCATGTGGGCACTCAAGACCTGATGGCCACCGTGTCTGTGCTGGGGCAAGCCAGCGTGGCGCCCGGGGAGTCAGCGCTTGCGCAGATGGTTGTGTCCGATGGCCCCGCAGTGGGGCAGGCCCATCTGTGGTGGGGCGATCGTGTGGTCTTGCGCGATGCCTCGGCCACCCGCACGGTGGCAGGCGCCCAGGTGTTGAGCCCTCAAGCGCCGGCCCGCTACCGTCAAACGCCCGAGAGACTGGCGCTTTTGCAGGGCCTGCGTCATAACGATCCCGCCACACGTTTGACCACGGCCTTGGCTCAGGCCCCATTTGGCGTGCAAGGCGCGCAGTGGTTGCTTGAGAACGGCTATGACAGCTGGCCTTTCGACCCGGCGGCTTTGCCTGGCACGGTCTATGACGCCCGTCAGCAGTGGTTGGTCTCGGCAGAGCGGCTGGCGCAAAGTGAAGCCGTGGTGTTGGCCATGCTCAAAGACTTTCATGCCAAGTGGCCCGAGGACATGGGGCCCGATGCGGCGCGTGCGCGCCGCTTGGCTGCACCCCGCATGCCGCCGGCGCTGTGGGCGCAGCTGCTGGAGCACCTGGCCTCTCAAGGGCTCGTGGCCTTGCGCAATGGATTCGTGCATTTGCCTTCCCATGGAGAACAGTTGCGCCAGGCCGATCGGGTGGTGGCCGAGCGCGCGTTGCCCTTGCTGTTGCACGGGCGGTTTGATCCTCCTTGGGTGCGTGACATTGCCAGCGGCACACGATTGCCCGAGACCCAAGTTCGCAGCGTCTTGGTGCGCTTGTCGCGCACTGGCGAGGTGTATCAGATCGTCAAGGATTTGTTCTACCATCCCAAAGTGGTGTGGGAGTTGGCGCAATTGGCACGACAAATCCACGCGCGCGAGGGGCAGGTCACGGCCGCCACTTATCGCGACGCCACTGGCTTGGGCCGAAAAAGAGCCATACAGATTTTGGAGTTTTTGGACCGCATTGGTTTTTTGCGTCGTATCGGCGACATACACTTGTTGCGCATGGGCACGCCCCTGTTCCCGGTGGATGGGACGGACCCATGAAAATCTTGGAAGGAAAACTCCCCTGGTGGGGTGGCTGGGCTTCAAACCCAGTGGGTGGCGCCATGCGTCGCCGGGTAGGTTCGACTCCTGCTTCCTTCCGCCCCCATAGACCGTTTCAGGCTTTGCTGTGAAAGTGCTGAACTTTGAGTACCCCGATGCGCTGCATTACTGGCTGGAGCGCGACATGTGGGCACTGCCTTTGGACGATGGCGGCGTGCGCGTGGGCATCACCGCCTTTGGGGTGCACATCAGCGGCAGTTTTTTTATGTGCCGCCTCAAGCCGGTGGGGACCGAGCTGATGCAGGGGCAAACAGTGGCCTTGGTGGAGCTCAATAAATCGGTGGTGACCGTCAAGACCCCCGTATCCGGCGTGGTGCGCGCCATCAATCCGCTGTTGATGGAGCACCCCGAGTGGATTGAGCGTGATCCTTACGGGCAGGGGTGGCTCGCAGAGCTGACGCCCACGCGATGGACCGAAGACCGGGCTTGCTTGCACCACGGTGTGTCTGTGCCACAGGCCGCGATGCAGCGCATGCAGCTGGAGAACCTTGACTTGAGCTCTGAGGCGTCTTCATGAGCGGCCACCCCTCGTTGGCGATCTTGATGTGGTCGGCCGACCTGTCCGCCCCCGAGCGCTTGGCCACGCCCTTTGTGATGGCGCAGGCGGCGCTGGCCTTGGATGCCACGGTCGAGCTGTATTTCACCGCTCGCAGTGTGCAGTTGTTGACGCCTGCGGCGGGAGCCACGCCCATTGGTTTTGGTGCCGAGCGGCTCGCACTGGGAGCGTATCTGGCGCAGTCCCACGCGGCTGGTGTGCGCATGTACGCGTGCAGCCAGGCCTTGCATGCCGCCGGTTTGCGCCGTGAGGATTTGATCCCTGCCTGTCAAGGTCTGGGCGGTTCGGTGCAGTTCATAGACCGTAGCCTCGACCCTGCCTGGCGGACCTTGGTTTTTTGATCGGACACTCACTTGAGCTCACATCGTCTGGACCATTTGCTTTCACGCCACTCACTGGGCATCAAGCATCTTCAGGCCCCTGGCCCCAGCCCCGCCGAGTTGGAGCAAATGGTGGCGGCGGCTTTGCGCGCGCCCGATCACGCCGAGCTGGTGCCGTGGCGGTTGTGTGCGGTGCAGGGTGGTGCACGTGAACAATTGGCCGACCTGTTTGTGCAACACGCGCTAGCCAAGGGAAAGTCGGAGGTCGATCGCGCCATGGAGCGTGAGCGCGCTCTCAAAGCGCCCTTGACGGTGGCCGTGATTGCGCGCATTGACATGGGTCACCCCCTGGTCCCCGCGCACGAGCAGTGGATGGCGGTGGGGGGGGCCATTACCAATTTTCTCAATGCGGCACATGCATTGGGATACGCTGGAAAAATGCTCAGCGGTGACAAGGCGCGCGCCGTCCCCATCGCGCAGGCTTTCTGCGGAGCCGGAGAAACCTTGGTGGGTTGGATTGCGATTGGCACCCCCGCCAAGGCACTGAACGCCCGCGAGCGCAAGTCGGTGCAAGAGGTATTGGGCCATTGGACGGCCTGAAGGGGCTTGTCCCTACAGCGGCTGCCACAGGCGGCGGATGCTAGGCCTGCTTGCTATTAGCGCTGTGAAAGAGGTGTGCTCTGCTTGATGGCGGAGCCACTTTTGCAACAGGGGCCTATTGCGCACCTTCGGCCTGTTGCGAGGGATATTCGATCACGGTACTGGCCGGCGCAAACTCATTCTTAACTCGAGGGTTGAGGTTGGTCACGCCGGCGTGAGTCTCGTTGGAGTCGGCGTTGTGTCCATGAAGCTGTCGAAATCCAGGAATGCCATCAAACCCCATGGCTTTGGGCGTCATGTGACGATCGTCAGGGCGGAAATTGGTTGCGATGAGCTCTTTAAATTCATACTTGGATCGCAGACATTTTTTAAATTTTTCATTCATCTTCCTGGCCAGCTCTTCTGGACTCTTTGCTTTGATCCGCAATGAATCCTTCACGATGGAGCCGTCCGATAGCTTGATGCCCTGATTGGCCTTGTATGCTATCAATTGGGTTTCGTTCAATCCCACATTCAATCCGGTTTGGAAGTGATCGGGCTGATCGCTCGCCGCCACGCCTTGATGAGTGCTCAGCACGCCTGAGCTGTAGACGGCGGCGTCAAAGCACCGGATCAGCAATTGTTTATATTCTTTTCGGTCCAAGACTTCGACTGCCCGTCCACCCCACTGCGGGTTTTTCGAGCCA
>RFSP01000120.1 GCA_009923895.1 Betaproteobacteria bacterium
AGCTTTGCCAGGCAGCTGGTCAAAGAACAGGGGGGAGACGCCACCACGCAATACCTGTGTCTTTTGGAGGTGGGCGAGCTCATCTCGGGTGGGCAAGCGGGAGCCGACCCGGGTGGTGTGGCGGCCGACATGGTCCGGGAGGCGGCAGCGCAGCTGCTGGCGGAAGACTCTGAATTCATCCGTGCCGACATCAACACTTTCGATGTCAGCGCCCATGTGGGTGATGCACAGGCCGCCGCCGCTTTTCGCAGTGCCTACCGCGATGTGGTCTTGGCCTCAGATTCGCTCAACGCGACCTTGCAGTACCTGCTGCGGGCGATGGGAGAGGGAGCGGGAACGGATTTCGACAAGGTACTCGAATCAACCAAAGCCGCGCTGGGCGCCGACTTGGCTGCTGCGCGCCCCTCCACCGACCGGGTGCGTTTGCAGCACCTCGTCACCGACCTGTATCACCTCAAGGTCATCTCCACGGTGGTCGATCAGTGCACCAAATTAGGGCAAACTCTTCGGACCCGGCACGGTATGGCCCCGTTCAAAGCCACCGAGCTGGCGTCGGATTTGGTCTCGTTGAGCAACGAACGTTGGGTGGATGCCTCGCGTGTGGGCCGTCTGGCGGACCGCTTTGGTGCGGCCCGCCTGCCCAGTGCCAAGGTCGATTTTTTAACCGGAGCTCGAGACAGCCTGCGCCAGCTCCCGCCCTTGGTGTTTTCCAGCCCTGAATCCCGGCAGTCCTTGCTCGATGCGGCGCAAACGGCCATTGACGACGCCATCGGGGCGGAGGAGGGCGGATGAAGGCCGAGTTTGCTGTGGCGGAATTTGGGCGCGCGGTGGGCGTGGAGCAGCTGTCTTTGCATCCGCTGGGGCACGTGCGCTTGGGTTTGCCCGAGGGCGATTGGCTCACGCTCGAAGAAGTGGCCGAGGAGTTGCTGGTCAGCCTGGTGGTGCTCAGCCCCCACCTGGCGGAGGTGGCGTTGCTGCAAGCCTTGCAATTGTGCGAGGCACGAATGGCGGCGTCGGATCGGGTGTTTCAGGTGGGGGTGCGCGGAGATGGTTTGGACACCTGCCTGATCTTGGTCACGCGGCTGCCCAGCGAGGGCACCAGCGCAGCCCAGATCATGAGGGCCGTGGAAGACTGTGTGCAGTGGGTCGGGCGATGGCGGTCCATGGGGGCTGACAGTGGTTCCGGCACGGCAAGCTGGCGGTAGGGCACTGGTGGTAGGGCACAGGAGGTAGCATTCGGCCATGGACTTGGTATCGCGCCTAAAAGATTTCTACGGGTTTGCCTCGGGGCTGTATGGCGGCATTGCGCGCAAAGAGCACTTTGACGCCACAGCCATTTTTGGCAACGCCACGCAACTGCTGCCCCAAGAGCTGGACGTTGAAGGATTGGTCAATCCCTTGGGGTTAGGCACCGGCACGGACGCTGCGCTGTCCAAATGGGCCATGCCCGAATTGTCTTCCATGCAGTTGAGTACGCCCTTGGGTTTTATCGGCGCCATCGAGAATGGCTTGGTGTCTTTGCGCCAGGCCGAGAAAGCCCTTCAGGATCCGGCGCAGTCGGCTTTGGTCAAACAAGGTTTGCGCGAGCTGTCCCAATTTCACGCCAACGCCATGTTGGGATGGGAAACCGCCAATGCCTTGCGCCAGGGCTAAAACGTGAGCGTGTCGGCCGATCAACGTGACGCGATCCTGCTGGTGGGGCGTCTCTTTGCTCTGCATGGTTTTGCAGACAAAGGGGTGCGGATTGTGGGCGCTTTGGATGTGATTCATCCCGACGACCCCGACACCCTTCGCGCGTTGGCGTGGACGCAATCCAAGGCCACCTTGCCACAACAGGCGTTGTCTACTTTGGACCGCTTGGCTGCGCTGGGCCACATCGATCAGGGGTTTCATTTGATGCGCTCACAAGTGCTTTCGCAGCTGGATCGATACGAGGAAGCGGCTGCGTCCATGCGCGCTTACTTGGAGGGTCTGGATCCCAAGCTGCCTGGCGTGCGGGTGAAGTCGTCATGAACGCCTTGCAACAGCAATTGCAGCGCCTGGCCCTGGCGGCCGCTCAGCGCAACGATGTGGTGCTGGCGGTGATGCTGGTGGCGATCATCTTCATGATGATTTTGCCGCTGCCCACGCTTGTGGTCGACGCGCTGATCGGTTTGAACATGACGATCTCTGCGGTGCTGTTGATGGTGGCCATGTACCTGCCGTCCCCGCTCGCGTTTTCATCGTTCCCGTCGGTGTTGTTGGTGACCACGCTATTCCGGCTGGGCATCTCCATCGCCACCACGCGGCTGATTCTGTTGCAGGCCGACGCCGGTCACATCATTGATACCTTCGGCAATTTTGTGGTGGGCGGCAACTTGGTGGTGGGCTTGGTGGTCTTCTTGATCCTCACCATCGTGCAGTTTGTGGTCATCACCAAAGGTGCCGAACGTGTGGCCGAAGTGGCTGCACGTTTCTCACTGGACGCCATGCCCGGCAAGCAAATGTCCATCGACGGAGACATGCGAGCCGGCACGATCGACATGGACGAAGCCAAGCGCCGCCGTCGCATTGTTGAAAAAGAAAGTCAGCTTTACGGTGCCATGGATGGCGCCATGAAGTTCGTCAAGGGCGATGCCATTGCCGGGCTCATCATCGTGGCCGTGAACCTGTTGGGTGGGTTGCTGATCGGTGTCATGCAAAGGGGCATGCCGGCGGGCAAGGCCATGCAGACCTACTCGATTCTCTCCATCGGCGATGGCTTGATCTCGCAGATCCCAGCGCTGTTCATCTCGATTTGTGCGGGCATCATGGTCACCCGCGTGCAGTCTGACGAGGGAGAAGGGCCGAGCAACGTCGGCAAGGACATCGGCTCGCAGGTGCTCACCCAGCCCAAGGCCTTGGTCATTGGGGGCTGCATTGCTCTGGGCATGGGCCTGATTCCGGGCATGCCCACGCCAGTCTTTTTGTTGTTGGGGCTCCCGCTCATCGGCATGGGGCTGGCCATGCGCCCGCGTCCCACCGTCGACGGGGCGGCCCAAATCATCAACGCCAAGCCGGGTTTGCAGCCCGCTTCAGGAGCCATCAAGCCCGCACGCAACGACGGCACCGACGACTTCATTCCCACGGTGCCCCTGATCCTGGATGTGTTTGAGGGCTTGGACAAAATCATCGATCCGGCCGTGGTCAACGAAGAGCTCATCAAGATTCGGCGGGCCCTGTACTTTGACCTGGGCGTGCCGTTCCCCGGAATTCAGCTGCGTTACAACGATCGGTTGTCGGCCGAGACCTACCAGATTGTCTTGTCGGAAGTCCCCGTGGCCCAGGGCCGGCTGCGACCCGACTGGATCTTGGTGATGGAGCCCGAGCAAACCCTCAAGTCGCTCAACATCACGTACGAGAAAGACAAGCCCTTCTTACCGGGCATTGAGACGCTGTGGGCACCGGCCAAGATGGCCGATTTGCTGGGCAAGGCCGGTTTGAATTACAAAATCCCAAGCCAAATCGTTTCTTTTCACCTGGCCAGCGTGCTGCGCAAATACTCCACCGAGTTCATTGGGGTGCAAGAGACCAAGTTCCTGCTCAGCGCCATGGAGCAGCGGTTTCCCGACTTGGTCAAAGAGGCCATGCGTGTGATGCCCACACAAAAGATTGGCGAGGTGCTGCAACGCCTGGTGTCTGAAGACATCTCCATCCGCAACCTGCGCACCATCTTGGAAGCCCTGGTGGAGTGGGGCCAAAAAGAAAAGGACTCGGTGCTCTTGACCGAATACGTGCGCGGTGCACTCAAGCGCCACATCAGCTTCAAGTATTCGGCGGGGCAGAATATGTTGCCGGCCTACTTGTTGGCGCCCAAGGTGGAAGAGTCGGTGCGCTCAGCCATCCGGCAGACCTCGGCCGGCAGTTATTTGGCCATGGACCCGGCCGCCAGCAAGAAACTGGTGGAAGCCATCAAGAAGAGCGTGGGCACGCTGCCGGCGGTTGGGCAAAAGCCCGTGCTCTTGGCCTCCATGGACATCCGCCGTTACATGCGCAGGCTGATCGAGCAAGAACTGCACGAGCTGCAGGTCATCTCCTATCAAGAGTTGACTCCTGATGTCAACATTCAACCGCTGGCCAGGATCGATTTGTGACCATGGCTGGGCCTGAACTGCGAGTGCTGGGCGGTGCGCACCAAGGGGCGAGCGTGCCCCTGCCGTCGCTGGGGGCCTCGCTGACGCTTGGGCACGACCCCGACAACGACGTGATTTTGCAAGACGCCCCCTTTGCCTCGGGCACCTGGCGAAGCACGGTCAAAGGGGGTTTGTGGCGCGATGAATCGGGTGAATATCTGGTCACCTTGGGGCAAGGCCTGCGCTTTGGCGCATTGACTTTGGCCGTGTGCCTCCCGGCGGACCCCTGGGAACTGGAGCCGTTGTACGGTTGGGCGGTGGACAACCCGGTGACGGCTGCCGATCAGACCCGCGAGCCAGAGGCTTTGGATCCGTCATCAACGATGGATGCAGCGCCAGGGGAGCCACGGGTGCAAGAGGTGCCCAGCGAATCGCACGCAGACGACATTCGCCTTGATCCCGAGCTCGAAACCGCATCGCCTCAAAAGGCAAAGCCGCCTGCCGTCATGGCGGGCCGCCCGCAGAATGGCTTTCGCTCCATGGGAACTTGGACCAGGGTGGCCGTTGCGGGTGTGATGGTCATGGCGGCGGGGTGGTTGACCTTCTCCTGGCTTGAGACTCCTTCCCCCACAGCTTTGGCGTCTAAAGGGCGGCTGGCCACAGCGTCTACACAAGCCGCCGCTTCAACCCCTGCGAGGGCCGCCGTGGACGCCAACACGGTCAAAGCCGTGGCGCAAGCGGTCAAAGCGTTGGGGACCCCAGGCGAAGTCAAAGCGGCCCTCTATGCCGGGGGGCGCATCCAACTGTCGGGCGTGGTGGACAACGACGAGAACATGGAGCGCATCGTGAGAGCCGCCGCCGCAGTGACCCCGCTGCTCAAGTTGTCTTTGATGACCCAAGGAGAGTTCGCACAAAGGGTCAAGGCCCTGGGCGCGACTTTGCCTGACGGGGCGAGCCTGCGCAGCGAGCCCTTGGGGGTGGTGATCATTGCGGGCACGGTGAGCGATGACACCACCATGGACAATGTTCGCTCTTTGGTGGCCGAGGAATTTCCCATGGCCAGCCGTGTGGTCACAGAACTGATGACCGCCCAGCAAAGGGCGGAGCTTGAGGCCAAGGCGCTGGCGGCCCGCACCCCGAAAGTACCCGAGCTGTCTGCGGTGGTGAGCGGCAGCAAGCCGTATGTGGTGCTTCCTGACGGTCAAAAAATTCAGCCCGGAGGGCTGGTGATGGGCTTGCGGGTGGCCTCCATCAGTGCCGATGCGGTGATCTTCGAAGACGCTTCTGGGGCAAGGTTCAAATGGACACGCTGAACGCCGAGAACTTGGTGGAAGGCTTGCGGGGCCCCGAGTCGCAGCAGCTTCGCGCCCGGTTGGTCGATCGGCTCAAGGATTTGGAGATTCGACTCCAAGCCGAGGCCGCCATAGGCACACCGACCACGGAGTTTCGGCAGTTGCAGGCAGCCTTGTTGGCAGTGCGCGCGGGTTTGGATACACTGCACAGGTTGGAGCCACTTTAAGGGGGCTCTCGCCTACGCCCCATTGAGTGGGATTTGTTGACCGGCCGTGGAGAATTTCGATGATTGACGCCAGCAATGCCTTGACCTTCGACTACATCAACAACACGGTTTTGTCGGCCCTGCAAAGCCGTGAAGTCCAACTGCGGTCTGCCATCGAGAAATCGGGCAACAACCCCAGCACGGTCCAGTTGTTGGATTTGCAGCAACAAGTGCAACAGTGGACCATGATGGCCCAAATTCAGGGCACCTTGGCCAAGGAAATCAGTGACGCCATGAAGGGTGTCATTCAAAAAGCGGGATGAATTTGTCGCTGTTGGGCCGAAAGTGCCCAACCCCTGACGCCAAATTTGGGGCCTTCGGGCCCCTTTCCTTTTTCTGCAGGGGGCATGCGAGGTCGATAGAATGGGCCATGGCCACAGAG
>RFSP01000013.1 GCA_009923895.1 Betaproteobacteria bacterium
ACCGTCAGCACCATCGAGCGGGGCATCCGTCATTCGGCAATTTCCATTGCAAGAGCCGTCGAAACCCCAAGCTTTTGAATCGGCCCATGGGATCACCCGCACGGCGCTGTGCGTCGAAGTCCGAGACCCTGTGCGCAATAACGGCCCCACCCCCACGCCGTCTGATTCCGCAAGAGCCGGCATCCGCGACATCCGTGGTGCCTTGTACGTGTTCATGCCGCCGGTGGCGCGGCTGGAAGACTATTTGCACTTGCTCAGTGCCGTGGAACACACCGCCGAGGCGCTGGGTGTGCGCATCGTGCTCGAGGGCTATCCGCCGCCTCGAGACCCGAGGCTCCAAGTGTTGCAAGTCACGCCTGACCCTGGCGTCATCGAAGTCAACATTCACCCGGCCCACACCTGGAAAGAGCTGGTTGAGCACACCGAGTTCTTGTATCAGGCCGCCTTCGAAAGCCGGTTGACGGCCGAGAAGTTCATGACCGATGGCCGCCACACGGGTACCGGCGGGGGCAACCACTTTGTGTTGGGTGGCGCCACCCCGGCCGACAGCCCCTTTTTGCGGCGCCCCGAGCTCTTGGCCAGCCTCATCTTATATTGGCACAACCACCCGTCGCTGAGCTATTTGTTCAGCGGCTTGTTCCTGGGCCCCACGAGTCAGGCGCCGCGCGTGGACGAAGCCCGCAACGACCAGCTCTATGAGTTGGAAATTGCCGTGCGTGAGATCCAGAAAAACCGTGAACGCTTTGGCACCGACATGCCGCCGTGGCTGGTGGACCGGACCTTGCGCAACATCCTCATCGATGTCACGGGCAACACCCATCGCAGCGAGTTCTGCATCGACAAGCTGTACTCGCCCGACTCGGCCACGGGACGGTTGGGGCTGGTGGAATTGCGTGCTTTCGAGATGCCGCCCCATGCACGCATGAGCGTGGTGCAGCAGCTGCTCTTGCGGGCCCTGGTGGCGCGTTTTTGGGAGCAACCCTATCTGGCCAAGCCTACCCGCTGGGGCACGCAACTGCACGACCGCTTTTTGCTACCGCACTTTGTTTGGAACGACTTTCAAGACGTGATCCAAGAATTGCAGACCGCGGGCTATGCCTTCGACGCGGCTTGGTTCGCTCCGCATTTTGAATTCCGCTTTCCCCATGTCGGCGAGATCCAAACCATGGGCATGGCCTTGCACTTGCGTCACGCCTTGGAGCCCTGGCATGTGATGGGTGAAGAAGGTGCCATCGGTGGCACCGTGCGTTACGTGGACTCCTCATTGGAGCGCATGGAAGTGCGCATCAACAACTTCAACCCTCAGCGCTATGCCGTGACCGTCAACGGCCGGGCATTGCCCCTGCAGCCCACAGGCACGGCCGGTGAGTACGTGGCCGGCGTGCGCTATCGGGCTTGGGCACCTGCCTCGGCCTTGCATCCCACCATTGGCGTTCACGCCCCCCTCACCTTGGATGTGATCGACACCTGGCTCGAGCGCTCGGTGGGCGGGTGCCAATACCACGTGGCTCACCCGGGAGGTCGCAACTACAGCACCCTGCCCATCAATGCCTACGAGGCCGAAAGCCGCCGTCTGGCGCGATTTTTCACCATGGGCCACACCCCAGGTCACATGCCGGGCGTTGCGCCCGCTCACGAGGTGGCCGCCAGCAAGGAGTTCCCGTTCACGCTGGACCTGCGCCGTTGACCCTATGATGCCGCTGTGTCTCGAGTCTTTGCGAACCCTTCTGCCCACGTGGTAAAGCGGCTGGCCCTGCCCGCCGAAAGTGGCCATTTCGACGAACTCTTCGGCGCCTGCGTGGCCGCCACGAAGGGACCGTTCACGCCCCCCACACTCACAGCGGCTTGGAAAACCTTTTTCGACCAGCTGGGATCCAAAGGCCTGGACGACCTGGATCGGCGCACCCAGACCTTGGCCCGTCAGGTGCAAGACAACGGCATCACCTACAACCTGTATGCCGACAGCACCCAGCCTCAGCGACCTTGGGCGCTGGACCTTTTCCCGCTCATTCTCACGCCCAACAGCTGGAAGGAGATCGAGCAAGGCATCCTGCAGCGCGCCCGGTTGATGGAGGCCCTCATGGCCGACATCTATGGTCCACAGCGCCTCTTGCGCGAGGCCATGATCCCACCTGCCCTGGTGCACGGCCACCCCGGCTATGTTCGTGCGCTGCAAGGTGTTGACCCCGTGGGGGGCGCGCATTTGCATTTGACCGCCTTTGACCTCGTGCGCAATCCCGAGGGCCGGTGGATGGTGATGTCGCAGCGCACTCAAGCGCCTTCGGGTTTGGGGTATCTGCTGGAAAACCGGCTCCTGATCTCCAGGCATTTTCCGCAGGCCTTTGAGGCCATGAACATCCAAAGGCTGGCGGCGTCTTACCGTGTCTGGGTGGAGTCGCTCAAGCGACACAGCCCTGCCGGAGGCGCCTCGCACGTGGCCTTGTTGACCCCGGGCCCCTACAACGAAACCTATTTCGAACACGTCTACCTGGCCCGGTATCTTGGGCTGACCCTGGTGGAGGGCAGCGACCTCACGGTACGCAATGAACGGTTGTACTTGCGCACGCTCAGCGGCTTGGAGCCGGTTCACGTCTTGCTTAAGCGCTTGGACGACGACTTTCTCGACCCGCTGGAGCTGCGGGCCGATTCCACCCTGGGCATTCCCGGTCTGTTGCAATCCATTCGCGCGGGCCATGTGCTGGTGGCCAATGCACCGGGGTCGGCCTTTTTGGAGTCACCTGCCCTGCTGGGCTTTTTGCCGGCTTTGTGCCAACGCTTGTTGGACGAGCCGTTGCAGCTGCCCGCCTTGGACACCTGGTGGTGCGGCGAGCGCGCCGTCTTGCCCACCGTGCTGCCGGAATTGGAGCGCACCGTCATCAAACCCACCTATTCGGCCTTGCCGCATCAAGGGGGGTTTGAGGCTGTCTTGGCTCGCGATCTGACTCCCGCGCAGCGGCTGGACTGGGCCCAGCGAATCCAAGACGACCCCGACCGCTACACGCTGCAATTCCATACGGCCGCGTCGCAAATGCCCACCTGGGCCAGCGGCTCCCGGGGCCTGGCGTCGCGGCCTGTGATCTTGCGCGTGTTTGCCATGCGCGACGGCCGGGACTCCTGGCGCGTCCTGCCCGGTGGCTTGGCACGCCTGGTTGGGGCCAACGCGCAAGTGGCCTCCATGCAGCGCGGCGGAAGCAGCGCCGATGTGTGGGTCCAGACCGATGCAGAGGTCGATCGCAGCACACTGCTGGCAGCCAGCAGTTCGGCAACGGTCACCTTCACACCACGACAGCGTTTGGTCACCAGCCGTGCGGCCGAAAATCTCTTCTGGTTGGGCCGCTACACCGAGCGCAGTGAAAACACGGTGCGTCTGGTCAGACTGTCTCTTGAAGCGCTCAATGGCGAAGACACGGCCTCCGCCAGCTTGTTGGCATGGCTGCAAGAACTTTCTGAGCGACAAGGCCTGGTGCCGCAAGGGGTGCCCAGCATGCTGTCAAAGGCGCGCGGGTCTGCTCGACGGCGCGTCTTTGAGCGCACCTTGATTGAGTCTTTGGACCAAGACCAACACGTCACCAGCGTCGGCTTCAATTTGCGCGCCTTGCACCAAGCTGCATTTTCTGTGCGTGAACGTCTGTCCCACGAAACTTGGCAGGTCATTGATCAAGCCTTGACGCGCTTTCGGCAAGACTGCGCTCAAGCGGTGGCACAACCTGATTTCTCCACCGTGCAGGCCCTTCAGGCCTTGGATGCGCTGAGTTCGTCCCTGGCGGCCCTCACGGGCGCGCAGACCGACCGCATGACCCGAGACGACGGTTGGCAGTTGCTGAGCGTCGGCCGACATGTGGAGAGGCTGGGCTTTCTCTCGGAAGCCCTGTTGCTGGCGGTGGAAACAGGGGCGTTCGAGCCGTCCAAGGCCTCCGACAACGAGAACAGCTCGCACTACACAGCCTTGTTGTCGCTGTTTGACAGCTCCATCACCTTTCGAGCGCAACATCAACAAAGTCGCGAACTTGAGCCCCTGCTGTCTTTGCTGGTGGAAGACGATGAAAACCCAAGAGCCCTGGCCTGGGTGGCACGCGCACTTCGCTCACGCTTGGCCAAACTCTCGCAAATGCACTCAGAAGCTCCCGATGCCTTGGGTCGCGTGGTGCCCCACCTAACGCAGTGGCCCGTTGACGCCTTGAGCACACGCGATGCAGAAGGACGCTTGAGCGCGCTCGAAGCATGTCTACAAGCCTGCAGCAAGTCTGCCTGGCAGGTGTCGGACGCCATCACCGCTCGGTACTTCCGTCACACCGAGAGCGCGGGAACGGTGGGAGTCTGAGCCGTGCAGTTGCAAGTCACCCACACCACCGACTACCAGTACGATCCGGCCGTCAGCACGGCCCAGCATCTGGCCTGCTTGCTGCCGCGTGATTTGCCCTCGCAACGGGTTCGGTCATCGTCCTTGCGCATCGACCCCGAGCCCGAAGCGGTGCACGAGCATCGCGACGCCTTTGGCAATCGGCGAGCGTTCTTTGCCCTGCCCCACCCTCACCAGGCGCTGCACATCGAGGCGAAGTGCGTGGTGCAAACCGAAAGCCTGCCTGTGGTTCCGGCAAGCGAGACCCACACCCCACCCTGGGAGCAGGTACGCGATCATTTTCACTACCGCGCGGGGGCCGCCTGGGACGCGGCGACTGAGTTTGCGTTCGCATCACAGTACGTCCCCAAAGCTGAGGCCTTTGAGCAGTTTGCGCGGCCCAGTTTCACAGCTGGTCGCCCCGTGCTGGAAGCAGCCATCGACCTCATGCGACGCATCCACCGCGACTTTGAATACGCCAGCAAGAGCACCGACATCAACACGCCCGCGCTGGAAGCCCTGCAACGTCGCCAGGGTGTGTGCCAGGATTTCGCCCACATCTTGCTCGCCTGCTTGCGCACGCTGGGCTTGTCGGCCCGCTACGTCAGCGGCTATTTGTTGACGGTTCCCCCAAAAGGGCAGCCCCGGCTGGTGGGCAGCGACGCGTCGCATGCGTGGGCCTCGGTGTACGTGTTGGTCTTGAAGAGTGGCGTGTCCTTGGGCGGCTTGTCTGACGAAGACCGCGCCTGGGCCTTGGCGGTGGCAGCGTTGCGATTGAACACTGAGGCCGAATGCACTGAAGCGCAGGCCAACGAAGCCCTTAAGGCCTGCTTGCAACAAGAAGGGGCCTTCTTACAGACCGACCATGTGGAGCTGCGCCGTTGGCTGGTGGACACGGGGTGGTGGGTGCGTGACGGCTACGGCCGGGCCTATCGCCGACGGCACTTGAGCGAATTGCCCGAGCCGTTGCGAGCGATTGCACAGGCCCTGACGGGCTGGGACGTTGCGGCCTGGATCCTGTCGCAGCGTGTGGCAGCCCACCAGGCGCGCGAAGCGCGTCGTCAAGCTTGGGAAGCTAAACAGGCTGGCCTCTAGACCATCGTCAAGGCAGAAAGCCCGCCTTCTCGAGCGTCGCCCGCAATGCCGCCGCGTCCAACGCAAACTGATCGGGGTCGTATTTGACCTTGCTGGTGTAGAACTGGGCCAGTGAGGTGATGCCGTGCTCTTCGGCCAAGGCCTTGAGGCGGGGCATGGACATATAACGCTCCCACCCCTTGTGTTCGCGGTCGGCGTAAATGGCATCCAATTGCGCAGCCGTGGGCCGCTGATAACGCTCGTCGTGCAAAAAGGCCTGCAAGGGCAGACGATCGCGCTGCGGTGGCGTCTCGGCGGGATACCCCACCACCAAGCTGGTCACCGGCAAGCAAGCCGGCGGCAGCTCCAAGAACTCGGCAATCTGCGCCATCGAGTGCAGCGTGGTACCCATGTAGCAAATGCCCAACCCTCGGGCTTCCAAGCCCAAACACACGTTTTGCGCCACGATCACGGCATCCACCAAGGCCACATGCCAGCCAATGAAGTTGGCGAAGTTGTCACGGGCCCCACGCGCGGCCAACCAAGACCGTGTGCGAAACATGTCGGCACAAAAGGTCATGACCAACGGGGCCTGCAGCACCATGTCCTGCTCAAAGTGCAGTTCGTAAAGGCGCCGTTTGCGCTCTGGATCTCGCGTCAGCACGATCGAGCAGGTGTTGAGGTTGCCCGACGACGATCCGCCAGCAATCGCCTGCTGACACACCGTCTCGATCAGATCCTGAGCCACAGGATCGGGACGGAATTGACGGATGGATCGGTGGGCGGCGAACGTGTCTTCGAGGGTCTTCATACCACCGAGTGTAGAGCGCTGTGGGCCACCGATGACGACCGCTGGGGACCGCTGGGGACCGCCTGGGCCGATCAAGGCGGATCGGTCATGCCCGCGAGCAACGCTTTGAGCGCCGGCAAGGCGTCCGCTTCGTGCAGTGGCTTGTCATCGCGAATGCGCAAGATGCGCGGAAAGCGCACGGCAATGCCGCTCTTGTGTCGGGGGCTCAGGCTCAAGCCTTCAAACCCCAATTCAAGGACCATGGTGGGTTTGACGCTGCGCACCGGCCCGAACTTCTCCAGCGTGTGGGCACGGATCACCTTGTCCACGCGGTCGATCTCGGCTTGACTCAGCCCAGAGTAGGCTTTGGCGAACGGCACCAGTTGCAAAGCGCCCGGCTGCGCAGGCTCTCGGCGCACAATGGCTTCGATGACCCCCTGAGCCTCGCCTTCATCGCAAGGTGGACGGTTCCACACAGCAAAGGTGTAGTCGGTGTACAAGCTGGCACGGCGGCCGTGTCCAGCCTGGGCATAGATCAAGACCGCATCGACAGTGTAGGGGTCGACTTTCCATTTCCACCAAGCCATCGCGGAGAGCCCTTCGGGCTTTCTGCGGCCGACTCCATAGGTGGAAGCTCGGTGCTTGAGCATCAAGCCCTCCACACCTCGCGCACGGGCACTGGAGCGCAGAGCGGTCAGCCCTTGCCAATCTTGAGACTCAATCAAGGCAGACAAGCGCAAACCCGTCTGCTGCGCCACCTGCTCCAGGTGCTGTCGTCGCTCGCTTTGCGTTTGCGTGCGCACATCTTGGCCTTGCCACTCCAGCAGGTCGTAGGCCAAAAAGACCACCGGCACCTCAGACAACACTTTGCGCGTCACCACCTTGCGAGACAGACGTTGCTGCAGACGCTGAAAGGGCAGCGGTGTCTGATGACCCTCGCGCCATGCAAGGAGTTCTCCATCCAACACCGTCCCGTCGGGCAGGAGTGACAAGGCACTTTCCACCTCCGGAAAACGTTCGGTGATCAACTCTTCTCCGCGAGACCAGATCCAGATTTGGCCCGCCCGGCGCACCACCTGAGCCCGGATGCCGTCATACTTCCACTCCACCTGCCATTGATCCAATGGCGGCAAGGCATTGACATCGCCGTCCCACGGGTGTGCGAGGAAGAAAGGGTAAGGCTGCCCTGCGTCGTCCCCGGGGTTGTCGTCGGCCAGACTGCCACTGTCCCCGTCACTGCCCACACCCGGCGCTGAGGCGATGAGCTTGAGATACCGCTGTGCGCTGGGCAGCGCGCGCGATTCGGCCCACCCCATCATCCGCTGTGCGATGCGACTGGCATCCACGCCGGCCACCTGCGCCAAAGCCCGTTGCACCAGGAGCTTGCTGACGCCCACCCGCAAGCCACCGCCCAGGAGCTTGACGTAGAGAAACCGGCCCTGCGCGTCCAGTTGATGCCAAGCGGCCCGGATTTGTGCCATCTGCGCTGCAGCGTCCAAGTCGCGAAGGGGCCAGAGATGTTCCTCGACCCATTGCGCCAGACCCCGATCAGACGCGTCACCATCACCGGGAACCACCAGCGCAATGGTCTCCGCCAAATCGCCCACCACCTGGTAGCACTCTTCAAAGAGCCAGTCGTCCAGCCCTGCCACCTCGCAAGCCAAGGTACGAAGCGTGGACGTTGCAACCGCCCGACGCACTTTGCCTCCCGACAAAAAATACACAGACCACGCTGCATCGCCAGGGGACGACTGTGTGAAGTACGACACCATGATCTCCACCTTGGCAGAGGTGGAAGTGGTGGCATCAAGCGCTTGGTACAAATCCGCAAACCGTCGCATGTGCCCATCATGCCTGCAAAGGAGATGGAGAGTCTTTCACCCACCACAGTTTGACGGCCTCGGTGGCGGCAATGTAGGCCACCAAGATGGCCATCACGCTGCCCATGACCGGCCACGGCAGGGGCTGAAGGCCCAGCCAAGCGGCAAGAGCCCCTGCCTCGGGCAACAAGACCACCCCGATGGCCACGCAAACAGTGGCCACCCCCAACAAACGCGACGGAGAACTCTTCCAGACCGGCTTGCGAGTGCGCAACACCAAGACCACCGCCAGCTCTGTCAAAACCGACACCACAAACCAAGCGCTGTGAAAGAGCGTGGCTCCCGCACCAAACACACGCACCAACAAATAAAAGGTCAACACATCGAACACCGAACTCAGCAGCCCAAAGAGCACCATGAAACGGCGCACCCGGCGCACATTCCAACGTTGGGCCGCGGACAGCACGTGGTCGTCGACGCGGTCAGAGCTGATGGCCATCGAAGGCAGATCCGATAAAAAGTTGTTCAGCAGGATCTGGGTGGCCGTCAAGGGCAAAAATGGCAGCAAGGGCGTGGCCAAAGCCATGCTGACCATGTTGCCGAAGTTGGCGCTGGTGGTGATTTGGATGTACTTCAAGGTGTTGGCAAAAGTGCGTCGTCCGTCCTCGACGCCACGCCGCAACACCTGCAAATCCGGCCTCAAGAGCACCACGTCGGCAGACTCCCGCGCAATATCCACTGCACCCTCCACCGACAAACCCACATCGGCCGCGTGCAAGGCTGGTGCATCATTGATGCCATCGCCCAAGTACCCTACCGCGTGTCCCGTCCGCTGCAAGGCCCGCACAATGCGCTCCTTTTGGCTGGGGTCCACCTCCACGAACAGGGCCGTGGTTTCTACCCGGTGCCACAAAGTCTCTTCTGGCATTTGCGACAGTTGCTCGCCAGTGAGGATGGATTGCGCATCCAGCCCCACGGCCAAGGCCACGTGAGCGGCCACGTGGCGGTTGTCCCCTGTGACCATCTTGACCTGAATGCCACGCTCGGCCAACAGCGCCAAGGCATGGGCCGCATCGGGCTTGGCGGGATCGCTGAAGCACAACAGGGACCACCCTGCGGTGTGCCACTGTCGGGTCTGGCCCTCGCTCACCAAGGCAGCATCCAACGGATTTTCAATGCCAGTCTCAAACGCTGCATTGAGGTACCCCAGGCGAAGCACCTGCTCGCAAGGCTGGCCCAATGCATCCAAGGCCTGCTCCACCGTCATGACCCCGGTGGTCAAAGTGCCTGTTTTGTCGGTGCACAAGACATCCATGCCCCCGAGATCCTCTATGGCCTCCAGTCGCTTGACCCATACGCCCAAGCTGGCGAGGTCTCTTGCCCCCCGGGCCAATGACACGCTCACGATGACCGGAAGCAGTTCAGGTGACAACCCCACCGCCAAGGCCATGGCAAAGAGCAAGGAGTCCATGGCGGGTCGGCCCTGCCATTGATTGGCCACCAACACCAAGACCACCACCACCAGCATCACGCGCATCAACATCTCGCCAAAGTGGCGCACCCCACGGGAAAAGTCAGACTCGGCCACGGTGGACGTCAGTCGGAGGGCCAGATCGGCCATGACCGTGGTGGCGCCTGTGTTCATCACCAGCACACGGGCCGTGCCACTGCGCACGGAGCTGCCTTGAAAAACCGCGTTGGTGCGCTCGTTCAGCGCCGCGCGATCGGGCACAGTGCCGGGGCGCTTTTCCACAGGGAACGATTCGCCAGTGAGACTGGACTCGGCCACCAGGAAATCTCGGGCTTCCAAAAGAGCGCCATCGGCGGGGATGAGATTGCCCGCGCTGAGGTCAATGACATCGCCAGGGACCAAAGCCTGCACCGGCATGGACTGCAATTGCCCGTCGCGCAGCACACGGCAGGTCAGGGCCAGACGCTCCCGCAGGGCCGCCACGGCGCGCGATGCCCGCCACTCTTGCGCAACGCCCAAGCCCGCGCTGATGAGGATGATGGCCAGGATGGTGAGCGCATCCATCCACTCGCCCACGAACAACGAGATGGCGCCACCCACCACCAGAATCAAAACCAGGGGACTCGACAGCTGCTTGGCCATCAGCCGCCCGAGCGTCGTGTCGGAAACGGCCACCCAGGCATTGGGGCCCACTTGGGACAAGCGAGTTGCGGCTTGCGACGCGCTCAAGCCTTGGGCCACCCCCAGCGGTGAGACCGCCACGCCCTGCTGCGCCAGCAATTGGGCAGGCTCTTGGGACCACCACGCCGTTGGGCTCACAGGGAGGATAGGCAAGGTAGGCAGGGCATTCATGACCCTGCTCATTGTTCAAGCCCTGGCCGCTGCGTCCTTGATCGGGATCAAGCGGCGGACTCGCCGTTCATGTCCTCACCGTCTCCAAACAAGGTTTTCAAGGAGTCCGCCTGCAGACCCTGTTGCTGCAACCACTTCACCATGACCGACTCGTATCCGTGCGTGACCAAGACACGCTCGGCCTGGGTGGCCGCAATGGCGCGATGCAGGCCTGGCCAGTCGGCGTGGTCGCTCAAAACAAAGCCACGGTCCAGACCTTGACGGCGCCTGGCGCCTCGCAATTGCATCCACCCACTGGCAAAGGCATCGCTGTAGTCGCCCAACAAGCGGTGCAGTGATTGCGTCTGAGCCGAAGGGGGCATGAGAATCAGCGCCCTCTCACGCACCTGGGGGTCTTGCAGCGCCGACCACGACAGGGTGGCCGGCAAGGCCACGCCGGCTTCACGGTAGGCCTCGTTCAAAGGCTCGATGGAGGGATGCACCACCACAGGCCCCTCGGTGGCCTCCAATCCACCGAGCACACGCTGGGCCTTGCCCAGGCTGTAGGCCAGCAGCACGCTGCTGCGTCCTGTCTGGGCATTGCGCTGCCACCACCACTGGATCTCCTGCAACACCTCGTGGTGGGGTCGCCATCGGTAAACAGGCATTCCAAACGTGCTTTCGGTGATAAAGCATTCGCAGCGAACCGGCTCAAAGGGCACGCAGGTGGGAGGTCGACCCGAGGGGCTGCTGCCTGGGTCGGCTGCGGACAAAAAGTAGTCGCCCGAGACCACCCACACCCGCCCCCGATGAGACACGCGCACCTGGGACGATCCCAAGACGTGGCCGGCCGGATGCAGGCTGATCTCCACTTCCCCCATGCGGACCCGCTCGCCATAGTCCATCGCCTGAACGTTCACATCGCCCAAGCGCGCCTTGAGGAGCCCCACGCTGTGTCGATGGGCCAAGTAGTGATCATGTCCACGACGTGCATGATCGGCATGCGCATGGGTGATCACTGCACGAGACACCGGGCGCCAGGGATCGATGTAGAAGTCACCTCTCGGGCAATAGAGCCCCTGAGGCCTCAATACCACCAGGTCCTCCATGCGCATCAATAACGTCCCGTGATGCCTGCAATTCGCAAGTAGGTGTTGGCCACCCAGGCCACCAAACTTCGAGAGAACCAACCGCGCAGCCCCGGTCTCAAGGCCGGCGCGGTGATCTCATTGGACTCGCCAAACGCCTGGTCCAATCGAGATTTGAGCTCTGCAACAAACTTGTCGTCATGAATCACCACATTGGCTTCCAGATTCAAGAGCAATGACAGCGGGTCGATGTTGGAGCTGCCCACAGTGGCCCAATCTTCATCCACCACAGCCACTTTGGCATGCAAGAAAGCTGGCGAGTACTCATAGACCTTCACACCCCAAGCCAACAACTCGTCATAAAGCACCCGGGCCGCCAGCGCTGCAAATCGGTAATCGATCTTGCCTTGCATGAGCAGCCTCACCTTCACGCCTCGCGCCGCCGCGCGCCGCAGTGACCGACGAAAGGCCCGCCCCGGATAAAAATAGGGGCAGGCAATGTCCACTTGATGGCGGGCACGGCCGATGGCCTCGATGTAAATGCGCTCAATCGCTCGGCGTTGGCGGAAGTTGTCACGCACGGCCAGCGCTGCCCTCACCGCGGGAAGACTCTGGGGGTCTAGAGACAAGCTGCGCCTGGGCACCCCACTGCGCAAATCGCGCAACAGCTGCAGGGTCTTGGTCAAGGGCTCGGTGCTGCGGGCCAGCAAGGCCAACTCCTCCCGCCAGCCACGCCCCAAGTTTGCGCGCGTCCACAGCGCCTGCGCCACTTGCTCCACATCGGCCACCACCGGGCCTTGCAGCTGAACGGCAAAGTCCAGTCGCGGTCGCTCGCTCCAGCCGTGATGCGGGTCATACCGGTCATCGATGATGTTGATCCCGCCCACGAAGGCGGTGGTGCCATCCACGGTACACAACTTTTGGTGCATGCGACGCAGTTGCCCCGGCTGCAACCAGGCCCACCAACGGTCCAAAGGTCGAAACACCTCCAAGCGCACCGCGGAACTCTTCCACCACTCTCTCAGGGCGGGAAGCGTGGTGTTGCTCCCAAAGCCATCGACAAGCACGTGGACCTTCACACCTCGGGACGCCGCCAGGGACAACGCCTGGGCAACTTCCCAACTGGCCGCGTCGTCGTTGAAGATGTAGGTCGCCATCCACACGTCCGTCTGGGCCTGGCCGATGGCGCGGCACATGGCCTCAAAGAGCTCATCGCCTCCGCTGAGCAGTTGCACCCGATGATGGCCCTTGTACTGCATGGGATGCGCCTTGCGTCAAGCCAGTTCCAGCTCCACCACCAAAGGCAAGTGGTCCGACATCCGTGCCCATGAGAGGCCCCGAGGTACCGATGTGACGTGGCATGTCCACCCGCGGGTGTACACCCGGTCGAGCGCGAACAAGGGAGCCAGGGCTGGAAAAGTGACCGCTGCAGGGGCAGGCGCAGGCCCAACGGGTCGTGCACGGTCCAGGCCAATGCCGCGCATGGGCTCGTCCAATCGTTCTCCCCAGTCGTTGAAGTCGCCGACCACCATCAGCGGTTCATCCCCGGGCACCTCGGCGTGCAGATAGTGGGCCAGCCGCTGCACCTGACGCACCCGGCTGGCATGCACCAAGCCAAAATGCGCCACCACCACATGGACTTGGCGCTTCTGCCATACCACCGGCACGTGCAAAAGGCCCCGTTGCTCAAAACGGTGGTCGCTCACGTCATGATGCGCGATGGCCCCCAACGGCCAACGAGACAGCACGGCGTTTCCATGCTCGCCATGTCGCGTGATGGCATTGGTCCGGTACGCCACGTCATACCCTTGGGGTGCCAGATATTCGGCCTGCCCTTCTTCGGGCCAATGTTGCCCCGCAGAAGCAAAGTGCCGGGCTTGTCGGTGGTGAAACAAACGCACTTCTTGCAGGCAAACCACGTCTGCGTCCAATGACTCAATGCCTTCTTTGAGGTTGTGAATCTCCAATCGCTTGCGTGGACCCACCCCACGAACACCTTTGTGGATGTTGTAAGAGGCCACCCGCAACCGCCTTGGCGAGTTCGCCAGTCGGTGGGCTTTGAGCGTCATGGCGAACTCTCAACGAAGCGCGGCATCTGCAATATGGCTTCTGCGTTGCTCGGAGAAAAGCAACGGTCGGCGGCTTCGCGCCAGGGCAGCCACTGATACTGCAAATGCTCCCGCGGGCTCAAGCGCACCGGGGTGCCCTCAGGCACTTGAAGACTGAACACATGCTCGGTGTTGTGAGTCACCCCCGGCGCATAGCGGTGACGCCAGACCGGGTAAATCTCATACACGTTTTGAAGCCCCCAATCGCGCAGCGCCGAATGGGGGACGTCCACCGTGCCCACCTGGATGCCAGTCTCTTCAGCCACCTCGCGTGCAGCCGTCTCTTCCAGAGGTTCATCGCGCCGGTCTTTGGATCCGGTCACGCTTTGCCAATACCCTGGCTTGTCAGCCCGTTCGATCAACAGCACGTCCCACGCGGTGGTGTGCACCACCACGAGCACGGACTCGGGGATCTTGAAGGCCATTGGTCAGCCAAGCATCCCTCAAGCGGACGCTTTCGGATTGCGCAAACGAATGTGCAGTTCACGCAGCTGCCCCTCGTCCACCCAACTCGGCGCCCCCGTGAGCAGGCACTGGGCCCGCTGGGTCTTGGGGAAGGCGATCACGTCGCGAATCGAGTCCGCACCCGCCATCAACGTGGCAATACGGTCCAGACCGAAGGCCAGACCGCCGTGCGGAGGCGCGCCGTACTGCAAGGCATCCAGCAAGAAGCCAAACTTGACCTTCGCCTCATCGGGCGTGATCTTCAAGGCCGAGAAGACTTTGCTTTGCACCTCGGCGCGGTGGATACGCACCGAGCCGCCGCCAATCTCCCAGCCATTGAGCACCATGTCGTAGGCCTTGGCCACACAGGCACCGGGGTCGGTGTCCATGAGGTTTTCGTGCCCGTCCTTCGGTGCGGTGAAGGGATGGTGCACCGCCACCCATCGGTTGGACTCCTCGTCATGCTCAAACATCGGGAAGTCCACCACCCACAGCGGCGCCCAACGGTCCTCGAACAAACCTTTGGATTTGCCAAATTCGCTGTGCCCAATCTTCACGCGCAAAGCGCCGATCGAGTCGTTGACGATCTTGGCCTTGTCGGCACCAAAGAACAGCAGGTCGCCGTTGCGAGCACCCGTTTTGGCAATGATCTGTTCGATCGCGCTGTCGTGCAAGTTCTTCACCACCGGGCTTTGCAGCCCGTCACGGCCTTTGGCGGCGTCGTTGACTTTGATCCAGGCCAAGCCTTTGGCGCCGTAGATCTTCACAAACTCGGTATAGGCATCGATCTCGCCGCGAGACATTTCGCCCCCACCAGGGACCCGCAATGCCACCACGCGACCGCCTGGGCTGTTGGCTGGGCCCGAGAACACCTTGAAGTCCACGTCCTTCATCACGTCGGTCAATTCGGTGAACTCCAACTTCACGCGCAGGTCGGGCTTGTCAGAGCCAAACCGATGCATCGCTTCAGAGTAGGGCATCACCGGGTACACCGGGAGTTCCACGCCCATGGTGCGGCGGAACACCGAACGCACCATGGCCTCGGTGATGGCGCGGATTTCTTCTTCGTTCAAAAAGGAAGTCTCGATATCAATCTGCGTGAACTCCGGCTGGCGATCGGCCCGCAGGTCTTCGTCGCGGAAGCACTTGGTGATTTGGTAGTAGCGGTCAAACCCGGCCACCATCAACAGCTGCTTGAACAGCTGAGGGCTTTGCGGCAACGCGAAGAACATGCCGTCGTGCACACGGCTGGGCACCAGGTAGTCGCGCGCCCCTTCGGGCGTGCTCTTGGTGAGCATGGGCGTCTCAATGTCAATGAACCCTTGCTCGTCCAAAAACTTGCGCACTTCAATGGCCACGCGGTAGCGCAGCATCAGGTTCTTCTGCATGGCCGGGCGGCGCAGGTCCAACACGCGGTGGGTCAGGCGCACGGTCTCCGACAGGTTCTCGTCGTCAAGCTGGAACGGGGGCGTCACGCTGGGGTTGAGCACCTCCAGCTCCTGGGCCAAGACTTCGATCTTGCCGCTGGTGAGGTTGGCGTTTTCGGTGCCCTGCGGGCGGGGACGCACTTTGCCCACCACTTTCAAGCAAAACTCGTTTCGCACCCCCTCAGCCGCTTTGAACATCTCGGGGCGATCGGGATCGCACACGATCTGGACCAAGCCTTCACGGTCTCGCATGTCGATAAAAATGACCCCGCCGTGATCACGTCGGCGATGGGCCCAACCCATCAGGGTCACCGTCTGGCCCATCAGCGCTTCGCTGACCAAGCCGCAATATGTGGTTCTCATGGAAATGCTCCAGGCAATGAGATGGATATCTGCAGTTTCAAAGGGCAGGTGCGGGGATCTTGCGAGCCCTCCGGGCTGATCGCCGTGCCTGCGGCGGTCAGCCCCGGGGATTGGGGTCGGCCTCCCCCGGCGTGGCCGGTGGCGCAGAAGAGTTCAGGGAGGCAGCTGGCGCCACAACTCCCATGGAGATGATGTACTTCAATGCCTGGTCCACGCTCATGGCCAAAGGCCGCACCTGCTCGCGCGGCACCATGAGAAAGAAACCCGAGGTGGGGTTGGGCGTGGTCGGGACATAAACGCTCACATGATCGCCCACCAAAGCCTGGGCCACCTCGCCCCCCGGCTTGCCCGTGACAAAGGCGATGGTCCAGGAATTTTGATGCGGGTAAGGCACCAGCACCGCCTCTCGAAATGCGTTGCCGCTGGTGGAAAACAGCGTGTCAGACACTTGCTTGACCGAGCTGTAGATGGATTTGACGATCGGAATGCGGTTGAGCAGTGCATCCCACCTGTCGAGCAACCACCGACCGAAAATGTTGGTGACCAGCACACCGGTGAGAATGGTGCCCACCACCAGCACCACAAAACTCAGGCCCGGGATCTGGCGCAACGTGATCGTGACATCGTGCGCCGACGGCGGCAACACCGCCTCGGCACCGGCCAGCAGCCAGGCAAACAAGCCATCGGTGACCCCCAGCAGCCACGACAACACCCACACGGTGATGGCCAAGGGCAACCACGCGAGAAAACCGGCAATCAGGTATTTTTTCACTCGGGATCCTTGGGGCCTGGGGGGTCAGAGGCCGGCCCGTTCAGGCGTCGGCTTTGGCGGCAGCTGGCGCTGCGGGGGTCGACGCGGGAGCGGCGGCCGAAGAAGCCGCCGCTGGGGTGCTGGACTCGGAAGAAGCTGCTGGCGCCTGCGAAGTG
>RFSP01000121.1 GCA_009923895.1 Betaproteobacteria bacterium
CAAAAGAACAACGCCGCAGCCTCTCGCGAAAAGGCCCTTCAATACCCTCGTGTGAACCCGCCTGCGCCCGCTGGGGCCGCCGCGCCAGCGCGCGCAGCCTCTCAGTAGTTCAGCAGGGGTTTTTCAATCGACACACAACAACACGTAGCTCACGGCGAAGGTGCCATCGGGTGGCACTCTGCGCCAATAGCCCATGTCTTCCACCTCAAACCGCCGCTCTCCCGTCAACTTGGGCCCAGAGAAGCTGGTCATGTTTCCAATTCGGTGATACTTTTGTTTGCAGTCGATTTCATTGACGTAACGGCGCGAGCGCACCCCATTGGGATCGGGGTTGGCCAGGTCTTGCATTTCCCAAATCCGTCGCACGTCACCGTCTCGCTCGAGCGTGGTCATGTCCACGTACAGAGAAAGTGCATCGGTCTTGACCAGGCGCTTCCAGTTGAAGGCGTAGACGCTGGGGCTCGTGACCACCAGTGCCAAGGCGCAAACAGGGGCCAGCCAGATGGAGGGGCTCAGTTTCGGTTTCGACACGCCAGAGGTCTCCCATCAAGGCCTGAAGTAGGTGCCCGCCAAGGTCACCACTTGCCCGCCAGAACCAATTTTGAAGCGCGAAATGCCCGCCAAATCGCGCGTATTGAGTCCGCCCAAGTCCAGCACGCGCAGGCCTTGCGACCGCAGGTACTCCATGCCTCGCCAAAGCAGCAGGTTGTGGGCATTCAAGCGTCGTCCTTCCTCGTTGGACCAGCCGATATGGTAGCTTGCCACCGACCCGTGCCGCAGAAACAGCATGGCCGCAATGGTTTGTCCGCCCGATTTGGCCGAAGCCACCGCAAAGGCCTGAGGACGCTTCGAAAATGCGGCGATATAGGTTTCCACAAAACCGGTGGGCAGCCCGTGAAACCCGCGTCGCTCGCGTTGCTCGCCCTCACGCTCCAGCAACCATCGACACAGCGGCATGTTGGGCTCCACGGTCACCCGCAGCTCGGTCTGGCTTTCAGCCTTGACCAGCCGATTGCGCCAGTTGCCATCCATCGATTCGCGCAACGCCGCTGCAGGGCGGCTCAGGTCGATGTAGGCCGTGGAATACCCGGTCATGACTCTGGAAAAGCCAGCGACCTCACCCGGTTGCAGGGCTTCACCGGCCTGGTCAGGCGACCACAAGACCACTCGAAGGGGCGGCTGCGGCAGGGCGCGTTGCATCTGACGCATCCAATGACGTCGCTCGTCTGCGCTCAGCTCTGCCGACCACACCGGTCCGCGACTGCACGAGGCCACCGACAAGTAACCCAAGACTTTCCGGCCCACAAACTGTGCCAGGGCCAAAGGGCGGCTGCCATCCCACACCCAAGCCCGGTGGACCCGCACCCCCAACGCCTTCATGGCATTGCCGTAGGCCCACGACTGTTGCAGAGACCCCAAATGCTGGGCATGAAAGGCATCCCAGGCCTCAGGGTCGACGGGGTTCCATTGGATCTCCATGCCGGTGGTGGTCTTGCGGTTGTTCAAGCGCACTTAAGATAACTGCTGTGAAGCCGATTCATCAACGTCCGTTTAAGCGAAGCACGAAGACATCGCGCGGAGCTGCGCCCTCCATTTTGGGGCACGACGTGCCGCGTGCACGAATCACCGCCGCAGGGTGGGGGTGGTTGGTGGTGTATCTGGGCCTGCCAGTGGCCGTTTTGGGCAACTTGCTGGACCTGCTGACACAATGGGCGTTTGGATGGTGCATCGGGTTGTGGTGCTTGGCCTAGATGTAAGGGATAGCCATGTTCTTCTTCGTTGGTATTGCTGTTGTTTTCATTACTGTGTTCGGTGGCTACATCATGGCCGGCGGCAAGATGGCACCCATCATCAAAGCCGCGCCGATAGAGTTCGTCATCATTATGGGATCAGCCATTGGTGCGTCGCTGGTCAGCAACAGCTTCCCGATCTTCAAGGCCGCCATGGGAGGCATTGGCAAGTGCATCTCTGGCCCCAAGTGGAAGCCTGAAGATTATTTGGGCCTCATCGTCCTGGTGGGCAAACTCCAGGGGGTGATGAAGAAAGAGGGCGTCGTGGCGCTGGAAGCGCACGTCGAAAACCCTGACTCGAGCCCGATATTTGGTGAATTTCCCAAGCTGGCCAAAGACCATTCGGTGGTGCAAATGATCTGCGATCCCTTGCGATTGATGATCATCACCCAGGGCAACCTCGACGCCGAGGTGCTAGACGAGGTCATGAACACGGCCATCAAGCAGCACCATCATGACGAGCTGCGCGCTCCGGCGGCACTCGACAAGATTGCGGGCTCCTTGCCCGCGCTGGGTATTGTGGCTTGCGTGTTGGGTGTGGTGAAGACCATGGGCGCCATTGACCAGCCGCCTCCCGTACTGGGCGCCTTGATCGGCTCAGCCCTGGTGGGCACCATGTTGGGCGTGTTCTTGTCGTACGGCTTTTTTGACCCGTTTGCGGCACGCCTGACGCAGGTCATCGACGAAGAGGGGCAGGTCTACCGGGTCATTCAAAAGATGATCGTCAGCAACCTCAAAGGGGAGCCCCAGCCGGTCACGATTGAAGCGGCGCGCTCTTGCATCAGCCACCACAATCAGCCCAGTTTCTCCGAAGTATTTGACAGTCTGCGAGGCGCTTGATGGCCACCGCTGAACAGCAAGCCGCTGCGCCGGCCGCCGAAGATCCGGCGGCCGCGGGGGCTGCTGCGCCAGCGGCAGCCGAAGCCGCGCAACAGCCTGCAGAAGCCGCTGCCGCGCCTGAGGAGCCGGTCCGCCCGATCATCATCAAGAAGGTCATTGAGGAGGGCCATGGTGGCGCGCACGGTGGTGCGTGGAAGATCGCCTTGGCTGACATGATGACCGCCATGATGGCGTTCTTCTTGCTCATGTGGCTGTTGGGCGCCAGCACCGAAGACAGAAAGCGCAGCGTGGCCGACTACTTCCGCCCTTCGTCGCACAGCGACATCACCTTTGGTGAGTTGGCGGGCTCCAACGGGCTGTTTGGAGGCCAGTCCATCATCGATACCGATGGCTTTCCCTTCACAGCCAAGCAAACTTCCGTTCTGGAGCGCCTGACGCCCAAGTCGCAGGCCGGCCCCAACAGCGACAACGGTTCGTCCAAAGAAGAAAACAACCGCGAAGGCCCGTCCGAAGACACCCCGGCCAACTCACCTCCCACCAAGGCGCAAAAGCAAGACCAAGAAAACTTTGACAAGGTGGAAAAAGAGGTCAAACAAAAGCTGGCGGACAACAAACAGCTTGAAAAGCTCAAAGACCAGGTCAATGTGGTGCGCGACAAAGACGGTCTGCGCATTGAGATCATCGACAAGGCCGACTTCTCTATGTTCACGCTGGGCACGGCAGACATCACGCCCCGTGCAGCAGGGCTTCTCAAGGAAATCGCCAACTCGGTCAGCGGGCTGCCCAACAAGTTGGCCATTCGAGGTCATACCGACAGTCTGGGCTTCGCGGCCGACAGCGTGCGCAACAACTGGACCTTGTCCACCGAGCGGGCAGACTCCACTCGTCAGTACCTGCAAAGTGCTGGTGTGGCCTCCAACCGCTTTGCCCGCATTGAGGGCGTGGCCGACACCTACCCCTTTGTGGCAGCCAACCCGGCCGATCCCCGCAACCGGCGGGTCAGTATCACGGTGTTGAACCAGTAAGCAGCGGGGCTGAAGATTGCTTCGTCGCTGCGCTCCTCGCAATGACGGAGCGCGCAACGGCGTCGCTGCGCTCCTCGCAATGACGGGGAGCGTGGTCTGTTGAAAGGTTGCTTCGGACCCGTGGGGCCCTCGCAATGACCCGTCATTGCGAGGAGGCCGTCAGGCCGACGTGGCAATCTCGCACTAGAACGGCGGCTTGATCACCTGGGCGCAAGTGCCCTTGATCAGGGTGACCACCTTGCCTTCTGAAATGGTGAGCTGCTGCTCAAAAGCACCGGTGCTGCGGTCGATGGTGAATTGTTCCTGTCTGATCATGGTGCCAAACATCTGGAACATGGCCGGTCTCGTGACCCGCAGTTTGTTGCCCACAAAGCTCAAGGTGCCGCCACGGCTTTCCGAGATGGCGATGCGCCCCTGATACCAGCCCGAGCGCTTGTCAAAATCCACCTGGGCGATCGTGATGCGCGCCGGTTCCTCGGTCTTGATCCCCAGCGCCATTTGCCCGTCTAAGTCCAGCCGCAACTCACACACAAAATCCATGACGCCCTTGCTCTTGGCGCCCGGATTGTGGGCCGCCAAAGGGTCGGAGCCGGGGCTGTCAGACAACATCCAAATCAGACCGAAAAGGGTGGCGGTGACTGCCGCACCCGCGCCGGCACCTATGAGCAGCTGTTTCATCTCAAAACCCTCAAAACAGACATTACGCGGCCGGTGCTGCGGACGCAGTCCCGCCGGGGGTGGCCGGTGGTGGCATGAGCGCCGATGACATCAGCCCCTTGTGTTCAATGCCTGCACGCTCAAACAAATACTTGCAAGCCTCGTCCAAGGCGGCGCGCGTGCGCGCCAAGTCTTCTTGCGCCATCGACAGGCTGTCAATGCCGCATTGGTAAATCGTGTTGGCTTGTGCCGAGGGGATCCAGGAGTCCACTTTGGACTTCAATGTCGAGACCAAACGGGTGTTCTTGGCCTCACCCTTGAGTCCCATCTTGCCGTCCATCACCCCTTCTTGGAAAAGACCCTCGATGTGGCTTTGCAAAATCATGGCGTAGCGCGGACGAATGTCTTCCACGTCCTCGGCCGATATGCCTTCAGGCGGGGTGCCCGACAGCGCATCCCACAAATCTTTGCCACTCAACCCCAAAAAGGCCCCGCGCTGGCCGCCCTTGGCCGAGACTTGGGCTTTTGCAGTGGCCAACTCGTGCAAGGCTTCTTGGGTGCGTCGCTCCAAGGCATTGAGTCGGTCTTGCAAGAAAATGAAGAACACCACCCCCATCAGCAGCCCGATGAGCAGCAGGCCAATGAGCAGGAGTTCAAAACTCACCGAGGCGCCTCTGAGTTTGCTGCATCTGCGGAGTCACCGCTTTCGGTGCCTTCTGCAGCCTCTTCATCCCGCAAAAACTGCAGAATCTGGTAAGACTCGTCCAGACGCAACTCCCACTTGCACAAGCGGTCGGCCAAGGCTTGCATCTCCTCAATGGCCTTGCTGCGGGACAGCTCGGTCTTTTGATATTTGGAGCCGAAATTGAAGGCCTCTTGCGCGAACTCTTCGGGCAGGTAGACGTAGACGTCGGAATCACCCACCCGAATCTGCTGGTACACCGGCGGGTCTGGCAAGACCGGCAATTCTTGCCCTTTAGAGATGGCCACAGCCACCAGGTCTTGCCACAGTGCGGTTTGCTCGGCCCCGTAAATGAAGGTCTTTTCCAAGTGGGCACGGCACAGCAGCCACATGCGCACCCGTGCACTGCGAGCGTCCCGGGAGTCCGATCGCAACTCCGCTACTTTTTCAAAAGCAGCTTTGGCGCGATTTTTTTCGTCTTCGGGCGTGTTTTTTTCGAAAAATGAGAATAAGGCCATATTGGAAACCGGTAAACAATCTATCGGCAGCAGGCGATGAAAATTGAGTGTAAGTCACGAGCCCAGGGTCTGCCAGAGGACGAAACCTCATGTCATGTGGGGCTTTGACTCACCTCAGAGGTCAGGCTCAGCGCATCCCGTACTTGTTGATTTTCTCGATCAGAGTGGTGCGTTGCAGCTGCAGCAGCTTGGCAGTCTGGGACACATTGCCCTTGGCCCGCTCCAGGGCCTGCTGAATCAAGCCACGTTCAATATTCACCAAATGGTCTTTGAGAGACAGGCCTTCCTCGGGGAGCGGCTGAATGCCTTGGGCCAGCAGCACCGCTTGTTCGACCGGGTTGACCTCGTCGTTGGAGGCAAACAGGCTGGGTTGACCCGTCTCCACCCACTGTGCCGGGGCGGCTTCTCGCGCCGCAGAGGCGCCGGCGCTGCGTTGTGGGGCCGGCGGGGGGATGTCGTCCAGAGGCAGCAAAGAGATATCGCGTAGC
>RFSP01000122.1 GCA_009923895.1 Betaproteobacteria bacterium
ACGTCGTGCCCCGCGCGTCTGTGCTTGTCAATTTGGACAGGGAAGGCTTGTCGCAGGTCAATGCCTTTGACAGAGTGATCGAGGTGGTGTCTCTGGAAGACGACGACAAGGAAGCCGCCCGCCACCGCTGGCGGCGCTACAAGGCCTTGGGCCTGGACTGTCAACACCACCAGGTGTGATTTCGGGTATCTTTACGGTTTGGCCATTATTCCCAACTGAAGAGGAGTTTTCGCATGAAGAATAAATTCACCCTGTTGGCTGGCGCAGCCTTGGCGGCACTGAGCGTGTCGGCGGCCGCCCAAGATTTGGTGGTGAAGATTGGCCACGTGGGCCCCACCAGCGGCGCCATTGCTCACCTGGGCAAAGACAACGAGAACGGCGCTCGGATGGCCATCGATGAGCTCAATGCCAAAGGCGTGACCATCGGCGGCAAGAAAGCCAAGTTTGAATTGCTGGCCGAAGACGATGCGGCCGATCCCAAGCAAGGCACGGCTGCGGCCCAAAAGCTGGTGGATGCCAAGGTCAACGGCATCATCGGCCACTTGAATTCCGGCACCACCATCCCGGCATCCAAGATTTACAGCGACGCCGGTGTTCCGCAGATCAGCCCCTCGGCCACCAACCCCAAATACACCCGCAATGGCTACAAGACGGCCTTCCGCGTGGTGGCCGATGACGTCCATTTGGGCGGCACTTTGGGCAAATACTCGGTGACGACGCTCAAAGGCAAATCCATTGCCGTGATCGATGACCGCACGGCCTATGGTCAGGGTGTGGCCGATGAGTTTGAAAAGGGTGTCAAGGCCGCCGGCGGAAAGCTGGTGGGTCGCGAGTTCACCACCGACAAAGCCACGGATTTCACAGCCATCTTGACCAACTTGAAGGCCAAGAAGCCCGACGTGGTGTTCTTCGGCGGCATGGATGCAGTGGCCGGCCCCATCTTGCGTCAAATGAAGCAACTGGGCATTGAAGCCAAGTTGGTGGGCGGCGACGGCATCTGCACGGGCGAGCTGCCCAAACTGGCCGCCGGCACGATGGCCGATGCGCAAGTCTATTGCGCGGAGGCAGGTGGCGTGGAAGGGGCTGGAAAGAAGGGCATGGAAGACTTCAAAGCCGCCTTCAAGAAGAAGTTCAACGCTGACGTGCAAATTTATGCGCCTTATGTGTATGACGCCGTCAACGTCATGGTGGCTGCCATGGTCAAGGCGGGCTCGTCCGATCCTGCCAAGTACTTGCCTGTGCTGGCCAAGACCGAGGGCTACAAGGGCGTGACCGGCACCATTGGTTTCGACAACAAGGGCGACATCAAAAACGGCGCGCTCACGCTGTACACCTACAAGGCTGGCAATCGCGAGCAACTGGCCGTGATTCGCTGAGGCACCAGGGCACTCTTGCCGATGTGTAGGGGCACCTTCGGGTGCCCCTCATGCTTCATAGGAACCCGATCATGATCACACCGCACGACCTCGCTCAGAGCCTGGACCTGCCCAAGCGCGCGCTGGCCTTGGTTCTGGCAGGCGGCCGCGGCAGCCGTTTAAAGAGTCTGACCGACGATCGCGCCAAGCCGGCCGTGTATTTCGGCGGCAAGTTTCGCATCGTGGACTTTGCGCTGTCCAACTGTTTGAATTCGGGCATCCGGCGCATTGGTGTCATCACGCAATACAAGAGCCACAGTTTGTTGCGGCATCTCCAGCGGGGGTGGGCCTATCTGCGCGCGGAGATGAACGAATTTGTCGATTTGTTGCCGGCCCAGCAGCGCCTGGATGAAGAGTCTTGGTACCGGGGCACGGCCGATGCGGTGTATCAGAACCAGGACATTTTGGCGGCTTATGGGGCCGATTACATCGTGGTGCTGGCAGGCGACCATGTATACAAAATGAACTACGCCATCATGCTGGCCGACCACGTGGCCATGGGCAGGGATTGCACGGTCGGCTGCATCGAAGTGGATCGCGAGGAAGCCAAAGCCTTTGGCGTCATGGCCATTGATGATCGCCGGCACATCACCTCCTTTGTCGAAAAACCTGAAGATCCCCCGTGCATCCCGGGCAAACCGGACCGCGCGTTGGCCAGCATGGGCATCTACATTTTCAATGCCAGGTATTTGTACCGAGAGCTTGAGCGCGACATGGCCGATCCGAACTCGAGTCACGACTTCGGCAAAGACATCATTCCCAAAGCGGTCCGGTCGGGGAGGGCGGCGGCCCATCCTTTTGAACTGTCCTGCGTGGGGCGTCGCATGGGCGCCGAGCCCTACTGGAGGGATGTGGGCACCATCGATGCCTATTGGGATGCCAACATCGACCTCACGGCCACAGACCCTCTGTTGAATTTGTATGACACGCGTTGGCCCATCTGGACCTATCAACCCCAACTGCCGCCCGCCAAATTCGTCCACAACGCAGAAGACCGTCGAGGCATGGCCATTGAATCCCTGGTATCGGGAGGCTGCATCGTCTCGGGATCTGTCTTTCGCAGTCTTCTTTTTTCCCAGGTTCGCGTGCACTCTTATGCCAGCGTGGAATGGAGCGTTTTGTTGCCCAACGTGACCGTGGGGCGAGGCGCTCGACTGCAACGTGTCATCGCGGACCGAGGCTGCGTGATTCCCGATGGCATGGTCGTGGGCGAAGATGCCGAATTGGACGCCCAACGGTTTTTCAGAAGCCCCAACGGCATCACCCTCATCACACGAGAGATGCTCCAGCGACTCGACGGTTCGCGCCAAGAGGATGTCGATTGATGCGTGTGTTGCATGTGGCTGCCGAGGCCTTTCCCGCGGTCAAGACGGGGGGGTTGGCCGATGTCGTGTCGGCCCTGCCTGCGGCCATGAGCGCGCTGGGTACAGAGTCGACACTGCTCTTGCCGGGATATCCGGCGGTGTTGGACAGCGGGCGTTCATGGCACGCTCTGGCCCAGTGGGGACCTGCGCTGGGCGCCGCGAAGGTGACGCTGCTGCGGGGCGAGGTGCCTGGCATTGACTTGCCGGTGTGGGCGGTGGATGCGCCGTGGTTCTATCGCAGGTCCGGTGGGCCGTATCACAACCCGCAGGGCGAGGACTGGCCCGACAACGCGCAGCGCTTTGCGTTGTTGGGGTGGGTGGCGGCTCAAATCACGGTCGATGATGGGCTTGGACAGAACAGTTCGTTCGATCTGGTTCACGCCCACGATTGGCACGCCGCCTTGACCTGTGCCTATTTGGCGTTGCGCCAATCCGATCAGGTGCCCAGCGTCTTCACCGTTCACAACCTGGCTTACCAGGGTTTGTTTCCTTATCAAGACCACGCATTGCTGGGGCTGCCGTCCCAATGGATGACGCCCGCCGGCATGGAGTTTCACGGCCGGCTGTCTTTCATGAAGGCCGGACTGCAGTTCGCCAACCGCATCACCACCGTCAGCCCGACGTATTCGCGCGAGATCGCCTCGGTCGACCACGGACACGGGCTGGACGGCGTGATTCGAGGACGCCTGCCGCATGTGCGCGGCATCCTCAACGGCATTGACGACCAGGTGTGGGACCCCAGTCAGGACCGTTTTATCGCCAAGAACTACAGTGCGCTGCAGCTGGCGGGCAAGGTGGCCTGCAAACAAGCTTTGTGCGCCGAGGTGGGCGTGCCCTACGACCCCCAAGTGCCTCTTTTGGCCTGCGTCAGCCGCCTTTCTTCGCAGAAGGGCATCGACTTGATGCTGGCCAGCCTGCCCGATTGGATCGACGACGGCGTGCAGGTGGTCGTGCAGGGCAGTGGCGACACCGCATTGGAAATGGCCTTGCGCCATGCGTCAGCCCGATATCCGGGTCGATTTGTCGCCTTGGTGGGTTATGACGAGGCACGCGCTCACCGCATTTTGGCCGGCAGCGATGCCCTCTTGGTGCCCTCACGATTTGAGCCTTGTGGTCTCACGCAGATGTACGCCATGCGATACGGTTCGATTCCTGTGGTTCGACGCACGGGGGGATTGGCCGACACGGTGATTGACATCAGCGACGGCCTCGCGCAAGGACAGCCGGGCACGGGTCTGTGCTTCGAGCAAGCGACCGCCAAGGCCTTGACCTCATCGGTGCGGCGTTTGTTGGCTTTGTTCAAGCATCGCGCGCAGTGGCAACAGGTCCAGCAACGAGGCATGGCGATGGACTGGAGCTGGCGAGGGCCCGCCCAGGCTTATCAAGCCCTCTATGAAGAAACGCTTCGGGACCCCTATGGAAGCTTGGCCGGTGAAGACGCCGAAGCCGGCCAAGTGGCCACCAGCAGTCCTGCCAAAGCGGTGGCAAAGGCGCCGGCGTGAAGCGCACCAAATGGCTCACCCAGGCCCCAAACGCCCACCAACGCCGAGCTCATTGGCAAAAAAATGGTGAAGACCCCCGCTCGGGCGGCCGGCACTGACTGCAAGCCGCGCATCCACAGCCACACGGTCGCCACGCTGGCTGCCAGCGCGTAAAACAACAACAAGAGCCATTCGCTCCACACCACCTTGGGGAAGTCAAAGTCCAGGGCCTGCCACAGCCCCCAAGGGGTCACCAAAGCCAGACCCCACAGGTTGATCCAAGCGCTGATGCGTTTTGCAGAAATATCTGCCGATAAACGCTTTCCAATGACCACGTAGCTGGCCTCACAAAACACGGCAGCCACCAACAAGGCATACCCCCACCACGGCGCGCCGCCTGGATCGGCGGCTTGACCTGAGGAGGGGCTACGCGCCCACACCAACAGCACCACGCCCATCACCGCCAGCGCAATGGCCACGGCCTGGCGACGCTCCAGCGGTTCACGCAGAAACAACCAAGACATCCAAGCCACCGTGGCAGGCAGCATGGCCATCACCACACCGGCGGCCAAGGCCGATGTGGCGCCCACTCCGGCCAGCATGCAAATGGAAAACAAAAAGTTCCCGAGGAAACTTTCCAAGAACAGCAACCGCCTTTGGGACGTCGACAGGGTAGGTGCGTTGGACGGCCCGATCACCCACGGGACCATCACCACTGCTGCAATGCCAAAGCGCAACCATGCCAGCAAGAACACCGGAAAGGCTGCTACCAGGAGCTTGGACAGGCCGACATAGCTTCCCACCAAGGTCATGCTGCCTGCGAGGCAGGCATAGGCAGCCCAGGGGACGGCAGGAGCGCGCAAAGGGTTCATGGATTGAGGGATGATACGGGGATGAAACCCGTTCTCATTCTTCAACACATGGCCTCGGACAGTCCGGGCTATTTTGGGACCTGGCTGAAACGGCAGGGCATTCCAGCGGTGGTGGCCAACGCCGGTGCTGGGGAGTCGTTTCCCAGTTCCATGGAGCCTTATGCGGCTTTGGCCATTTTGGGAGGCGCCATGAGCGCCAACGATGACCTGCCGTACTTGCGCCAAGGCGAAGCCCTCATTCGGCAAGCCATGGACACCGGGCGTCCCGTCATTGGACACTGCTTGGGGGGTCAGCTGATGTCAAAAGCGCTGGGAGGCTGCGTGACGGCCTCGCCCGCACCCGAGGTGGGATGGCAACCCTTCACAGTGAAGGACAGCGACACGGCCCGGGAGTGGTTTCCTGCGCACCTCGTCACGCCCGTGATGCACTGGCATTACGAGAGCTTTTCTCTGCCTGCGCAGTCGCAGTGGCTCGCCTCCAGCCCGGCTTGTCCGCACCAGGCTTTCTGCGTGGGCCCTCACTTGGCCATGCAATTTCACATCGAGATCGACGCGGAGAAATTGGCCGTTTGGATGCAGGAAGAGAGCGACACGTGGTCTCGTGCCCAGCGCGCATTCCCGGGCAGCGTCCAAGGGCGTGAGGACATTCTGGCGCGAGCGACTTCATTGATGCAGGCGCATCACGCCTTGGCCGATCACATTTATGCGCATTGGTGGCGGGGGGTGCCCGTTTCTTGAGATATCGCCATATGAAATTAGCGTTTCATGACACGAAACGCGGACATGCGGCGCCGCACCATTTGAGTTCATCAGCAAAAAAGCGATTTCGTATCATGCAATGTACGCCGTA
>RFSP01000123.1 GCA_009923895.1 Betaproteobacteria bacterium
GACGATGAGTTGGTGGAAATCACCCCCAAGAGCATTCGCGTGCGCAAGCGCTATCTCAAAGAGCATGAGCGCAAGCGTTTCAGCAGGGAATCCGCTGGGGGCAAGTGATGCAGACGGCGCACACGCTGAGCCCATGGCGCGTGTGCGTGGCGCCGATGCTCGACTGGACGGATCGGCATTGCAGAACGTTTCACCGCCTGCTGACCCGTCACACGCGCTTGTACACCGAGATGGTGACCACGGGGGCGCTGCTGCATGGCGATGTGGCACGCCATTTGGATTTTGGACCTCACGAGCACCCGGTGGCCTTGCAACTGGGAGGCAGCGAGCCCCGTGATCTGGCGCACGCAGCGCGCCTGGCGGCCCAGTGGGGGTACGACGAGGTCAATCTCAATTGCGGCTGCCCCAGCGAACGCGTGCAGCGGGGGGCTTTTGGCGCCTGCTTGATGAATGAACCCGGCTTGGTGGCCGATGGCATCAAGGCCATGCAAGACGCCGTGCCGCTGCCCATCACGGTCAAGCATCGCATCGGCTTGGGCAAAGACGAAACCTACGCGTTGGTGAGAGATTTTGTGGGCGAGGTCGCGCATCGAGGCGGCGCCAGGGTCTTTATCGTCCATGCACGAAACGCATGGTTGGAGGGCTTGAGCCCCAAAGAGAACCGCGAAATTCCCCCATTGCGATACGAGGTGGTGCATCGTCTGAAGCAAGATTTTCCTGACCTCACCGTGGTGCTCAACGGAGGACTGGACAGCGATGCCTCCATGGCCGAGCAGCTGCGGCTCGTCGACGGCGTCATGATCGGGCGACGCGCTTACCAAGATCCATGGTGCATGCGGCAGTGGGATCGCTTGTTTTGGGAGGATGCCCAAGAAGATGCTCAAGAGGTTGGCGAAGAGGCTTGCGACGATTCCGCCATTTCAAGAGAGCACGTGGAATGGGCCATGGTCGAATACATGGAGCGCCAAATGGAGCAGCATGGCACCCCTTGGCCTCGCGTCGCGCGTCACATGCTGGGGCTGTGGAACGGGGCAAGCGGCGCCCGACGATGGCGTCGGGTGTGGAGCGATCACTCGCGCAAGGACGATCCTGTGCGCGAAGTCTGGGACCGGGCGCGGGCCGCCCGAGGTGAAGCTGTCGCCCATTCGTTGTAGACCAGCGCGGCCAAGACGGCGGCGCCTCCCACCAGGGTGGCATGCCCGGGACGCTCACCTGTCAGCGTTGCCGATAGCACGATTCCAAACACCACCTCCAGCAGTGCCAGCAAGGACACTTCGGCCGCGCTCAAGTGCTGGGTGACACGAACCGCCAAGATACAAGGAATTCCCAACTGCACCACGCCCAAGAGGGCCAACACGGTCAGGTCGTGCAAGGACACATGAAGCGGCCAAATGAAGGGCAGCGCCACCGCCGCAGAAATGCAGCTTCCCACCCACACAGCCGGTGTCATGTCTTGTGTCTGTCCGGTGCGTTGCAGAAGGATCCAGTTCAAGGCCGCTGCACTGGGAATACCCAAAGCCACCACCACCCCCAAGATTTGCGGGCCTTGCAGTCCGGCCACATCAAAGATGTACATGGTGCAGATGCCAAGGAAAGCGACCACCACGGCCAGCCAGGTGGAGCGGGACACGGGTTTGTGCAACCACTTCCATGCCAAGAGGGCCGTGAAAATGGGTGTCAGGCTTTGCGTGATCAGCACATTGGCCACCTGAGTCATCGACATCGAGACGGTGAAGCAAGTGAACATGATCGCCCACAGCACGCCTCCCAACCATTGCACCGGGCCACGTGGCCACCAGGGTGACGAGTAAGGTGAAGGTGCGGGGTGGGATCTGGAGCCCCCACGTTGGAGGGCAAACCAAACGCCCACGGTGAGAGCCGCAAACACGCTGCGCCAAAAGGTCACCTCCAATCCCTTGGCATCGTCGAGCATGCGGGTCAGCGTGCCGCCCAAACTCCAAAGAGCGGTCGTCAGGACCATGAGGGCCACCCAACGCCGGTGACGGGAAGATGAGCTGGGATCTGAATTCACGACACGCCTTTTGTGTGGCGGCTGCCCAATTGGTTACCATGGGAGCTGCTTTTCAACCCGTATTGTCGCTGCTCATCATGTCGTCATTGCGCATTCCTGGTCGTCGGTTCCTGCATTCTCCTGGACCCACACCCGTCCCCGATGAGGTGCTGCATGCCATGTCGCGTCAACCCATGGATTTGGGTGATGGCAGGGTGTCCCAAATCATTGAAGCCTGCGAGTCGGGCCTGAAGCGCTTGATCGACACCACTCATGACATCTTTCTCTACGCCTCCAACGGACACGGCGTGTGGGAGGCCGTGGTGGAGAACCTCTTGCCTTTGGGGGGCACGGCCTTGGTCGCCGGCACCGGTCACTTCTCAGACTCCTGGGCGGACCAGACCGAGGCTTTGGGGCGCTGTGTCATACGAACCCCTTGGAATCCGGGATGGCCGATTGACCCCGCGTCCATTGAGCAAGCGCTGCGCGATGACCATCAAAAAGAGATTCGGGCCGTTTTTGTGGTGCACACCGACACCTCCAGCGGCGTCACCTCCGACCTCCAGGCCATACGCTCGGCCATGGATGCCGCTGCGCATCCGGCACTGATGGTGGTGGATGTGGTGGCCTCGCTGGGCGCTGCGCCATTTTCCATGCGCGAGGTGGGCGCCGATGTGGTGGTGGGCGCCTCACAAAAAGGTCTCATGTGCCCACCGGGGATCGGCTTGGTGGCTGTCAACGACCGGGCTTTGGCGGTCTCACAAGCCAACCCAGCACCGCGCTTTTATTGGGATTGGGAGCGGCGCCGCAGTGAGTTGTCTTACCGAAAGTTTTGCGGCACGGCCCCGCAAAGTCTGGTGGCCGGCTTGGAGGCAGCTCTTGGCTTGATGTTTGCCGAGGGACTGGAGGCCGTGTTTGAGCGACACCGTCGCTTGAGCGCGGCCGTACACGCTGCGGTGCAAGCTTGGAGTTCGGCGGGCGCCTTGGGATTCTTTGCCAAGACAACCGAGTGTCGATCGGTGTCGGTCACGACCGTCACGGTGCCCGATGGCACCGATATCGACGCCTTGCGTCAAGTGGCCCGCGAGCGCTTCCAGGTGGCGTTTGCCGGCGCACTGGGCCCCCTGAACGGCAAAGGGTTTCGGATCGGTCACTTGGGCGACCAAAACCCCGCCTCGATCTTGGGTTGTTTGGCGGGGATTGAGGCGGCCCTGAGTGTGCAGGGCATCGCCTTTGGACGAGACGGCCTGGCCTGCGCGGTGGATTCGCTGCGCGACTACATCCCCGCGTAGTTGGGGCCACCGCCCCCTTCAGGCGTGACCCAAACGATGTTCTGGGTCGGGTCCTTGATGTCGCAGGTTTTGCAATGCACACAGTTTTGCGCATTGATCACCAATTGGTCGGTGCCTTGGCTCTGCACAAACTCGTACACCCCCGCCGGGCAATATCGGCCCTCAGGGCCCGCGTAGCGCTCCAGGTTCACCGCCACGGGGACCTGCGCATTCTTGAGCGTCAGGTGGGCCGGTTGATTCTCCTCGTGATTGGTGCTGCTGACGAACACCGAGCTCAGCCGATCAAAAGTGATCACGCCATCAGGTTTGGGATAGTCAATGCGCGGTACCTGGCTGGCCGCGTGCATGCGCTCATGGTCGGGTGCGTGCCGGTGAATGGTCCATGGCGGGCTCTTAAAACCGAGCTTGGGCAAAAGCCACTGCTCGATGCCCGTCATGACCATGCCCACGGTATTGCCCTTCTTGAACCATTGCTTGAAGTTGCGACTGCGGTCCAGCTCTTCGAACAACCAACTTGAGCGGAAACTCTCTTCGTAGGCGGACACTTCGTCGTGTTGACGGCCGCCTTGGAGCGACTGCGCCAGGGCCTGTGCGGCCAGCATGCCGCTCTTGATGGCGGCATGGCTGCCCTTGATGCGAGAGGCGTTGAGGGTGCCTGCATCGCACCCCACCAGCACACCCCCCGGAAAAGCCAGTTTGGGCAAGGACAAAATCCCTCCAGCCGTGATGGCGCGCGCACCATAACCGACCCGCTTTCCGCCCTCGAGAACAGCACGTATGGCGGGGTGGGTTTTCCAGCGTTGCATCTCTTCAAAGGGGCTGAGCCAGGGATTTTGGTAGTCCAGACCCGTGACGAAACCCAGGGTGACTTGGTGACCCTCCAAGTGATACAAGAAGCCCCCACCGTAGGTGTTCTCGTCCATGGGCCAACCTGCCGTATGGACCACCTTGCCAGGCTGTGCTTTGGCCGGGTCGATGTCCCACAACTCTTTGATGCCCAGCGCGTAACTTTGAGGATCGCGCCCTTCGTCCAAATGGTAGTGAGCGATGACGCGTTTGCCTAAATGCCCGCGCGCACCTTCGGCCAGCACGGTGTACTTGCCCAAGAGCTCCATGCCCAGTTGAAAGCCCTCGTGGGGTTGGCCGTCTTTGCCCACACCCATATTCCCAGTGGCCACGCCGCGCACCGCACCCGCCTCATTGAAGAGAACTTCTGCTGCCGCGAACCCAGGGAAAATTTCCACACCCAACGCTTCGGCCTGTTCGGCCAGCCATTTGGTCAAGGCGCCCAGGCGGATCACATAGCACCCCTCGTTGTGGAGGCAGTCGGGCACCAAGGCGTCGGGGGTGCGCCGAGCGCCTTTGGCATCGAGCACCAACACATCATCAGAGGTGACGGGCTGGTTCAGCGGAGCGCCGCGCTCTTTCCAATCGGGGAACAGCTCTTGGAGTGCCCGGGGGTCCATCACCGCACCGCTCAAGATGTGGGCACCGGGTTCGGAACCTTTTTCGAGCACCACCACGGAGAGCCCAGGGTCGATCTGCTTGAGGCGGATGGCGGTTGACAACCCGGCCGGACCCGACCCCACCACGACGACGTCGTATTCCATGGACTCTCGGGGACCGAATTGCGTCAACAGTTCTTCGGATGTCATGCCGTGCTCCTGGGGTACCAATGCCCTGGATTTTAGGCTGGGGGGGGTTTCAGCATCCTGACCACCTCGTCAGCCAGTGCCAGGCATGACGTGAGGCCCGGAGACTCAATGCCCAACAGGTGCACACATCCGGCCAAACCATGGTCTTGGGGACCCAGCAGCATGAAGTCATGCGACGTCCCGGGAGGGCCCAGCTTGGGGCGGACTCCCGTATAAGCGGGCGCGAGTGCGTCGTCTGGCAAGCCCGGCCAATATCGCCGAATGTCGGCATAGAAAGCGGCTTGTCTGTCGCCACTCACGGCGTAATCGATCGAGGATGGGTGGGTGCCCTCGGGCAACCACTGTGTGTCAGGTCCGAAGCGGGCCTGACCGCCCAAATCCAAGGTCAGGTGGATGCCCAAACCACCGTCTGTGGGCATGGGGTACACCAGGCGCTGAAAGGGCGAGCGCTGGCGAAGAGCGAAATAGTTTCCTTTGGCGTAATGCGCGTTGGGCAGACCGGTGGCCGCCAGGCCCTGCGTGGATCGCGCCAATTCCACCGCGTGCAAGCCCGCGCAGTTGACCCAGAGCCGCGTGGCGATGTCGAAGGCCTCGGTGCCCTGCGTGGACAAGATCCAGCCCGATGAACTGGGGCGCGCCTGAACAACGCGGGTCAGGAGTGCCAACTGAGCGCCGTGAGCCTGTGCGTCTCCCAGCAGTGCGGTCATCAAGGCGTGGCTGTCCACGATGCCAGTGGACGGGCTCCACAGGGCGGCCACGCAGGAGACTTCCGGCTCCAGTTGACGGGCTTGCGCGGCCTCCAATGGCTGCAGGTCGGTCACCCCATTGAGAAACGCTTGTCGCGCAATGTCATCGAGCTTGCTGCGTTCGGCCTCGGAGGTCGCCACCAGCAACTTGCCGCAACGTCGGTGATGGACCCCATATGTCTCACAAAACGCATACAACTGCTCTCGGCCTTGCACGCAAAGTCGG
>RFSP01000124.1 GCA_009923895.1 Betaproteobacteria bacterium
GCGTCTACATCGGCCTCGCGGGTCAGGCCGCAGATCTTGATGCGGGTGGAGTGCATTCTCTTAGGGCAGCCACTGCATGGCCGGTGTGTCGGTGGGGATCCCGTGGTGCGCATCGTAATACGGCCCCACAAAGTAAAGCCCATCGGCCATAAAGGTCGGTGCAGCGGCCTCACGGCTGCGCGAGGCCAGCACCTCGGCCATCCACTCTGCGGGCCTGGAGCCTGTGCCGATGGCCACCAAACAGCCCATCAAATTGCGCACCATGTGATGCAAAAACGCACTGGCGTCAAAGTCAAAGCGCCAGTAGTCGCCATGGCGCTCGATGCGAATGGAGCGCAGGGTCTTGATGGGCGATCGGGCCTGACATTCGGCCGCTCGAAAGGCACTGAAATCATGCTCCCCCAGCAGGTGCGGAACGGCCTCTCGCATGGCCTGCCCATCCAGAGGCTTGAAAACCCAGCCACATCGACCGGCTTCTAACGCGGGCCGAACCGCCGACTCCAACAAGAGGTAGCGATACCGGCGGCCTCGCGCCGAGTCTCGTGCATGAAAGTCGGCCCCCACAGGTTGACACCACTGCACAGCAATGTCGTGCGGCAAATACCGGTTGGTCCCCCGCACCCAGGAGAAGGTTTCGCGGTCCACCGGAGGATCCAAATGAATGACTTGATTCATGGCGTGCACACCGGTGTCGGTGCGCCCTGCGCAAATGGTTTTCACCGGCACGGTCGCAAAGGCCGAGAGCGCCGACTCCACACGGTCTTGTACCGTCAATCCATCGGGCTGTGATTGCCAACCGTGATAGGCGCGTCCGTCGTAGGCCAATCCGAGCGCCAGACGCGGATGGCGCACGGCGGAGTCCGCTTCAGCCATCGGCGCGGCGAGCACGACGCCATGTGGTCCAAGCGGCCCACACCGCCATGCCCAGCAGCAACCCCAAGACCAAGGCCGCCGCAGGCATCATCCATGCGCTGCTCCACACATCGGCATTGCCCCGCGAATTTGCGGCCGCAGGAGGCGTGGAGGCTCTTAGGGCGGACGCTGGGGCGAGGGATGACGCAGGCGCAGAGGGCGCGATCACGGCAGGCGAGACCGCCGCCACTGACGCAGCAGGCACGCTGGAGGCAGACGTGGGGACAGACGTAGAGACAGAGGCTGAGGAGGCTGCCACGGCGGGTGTGGATGCTGGCGCCAGTGCGAGTGCCACTGCAGGTGACTTTGGCGCCGGCTGCGGAGGGGGTGGTGGCGATGCGGCCTCTCGAATCGCGTTCGCCGTGGTCGGGATCGTCAGCGTGCTCCCCGCAAGCAGCCGGCCTTTGTCTCCCGCTCTAAAAGCCCGGGGATTGCCGTGGTACAGGGCATCGACCATTTGTTGCAAGGTCACGCCGTCGGGCTTTTCTCTCCTCGCGATCGCAAACAGCGTTTCACCCTCTTCGGTTCGGATCGTTCGGTGCGAAGGCCGCTTGCCGTCAGAGGCGGCTGCGGCCCGGGGGGATGCTGGAGCAGTCGCGGCCGGGCTTTTGGCTGGCGCGGTGGGGGACGCCGCCGAGGCCGTCGACGCCGTCTGGGGCGACGTACCCTTGAGCAAAACGGTGTACTCGCGACTGATGCGTCCTTCTGAAGAGCGCGCCTCGACAATCAGATCCACAAAGGTGGACGACACCGGCTGAGCCGTCACCACCGAGATGACATATCCGGATCCAGGGGTCCCTGCAGTCACCGGCTCCAGAGTCAGCCGGGTGGTTTGCAAGGCCGGATCTCGCTCGGCGCCGATAGACCGATAGGTGTCTTCCGAGGCAAGCCGCAGCTGAAGGGTTGCTGCCTCCTCCGGCGTGATGCGCAAGACCTCGATCGAGGCTTGCAGGGGCTGCCCGGCCATGGAGCGCACGGACAACGCCCCCAAGGTCAATGACCAGGCCGGGCTCACGCTGGCCCATGCCAGAACGAGTGCGGCCCACTTGGCCACCACCGCACCGGACACTGCCTTTGAAGGAAGACGAACCGTCATGAACAACTTCAACCCTGCAACAAGATGCGCAACATGCGGCGCAGCGGCTCGGCCGCGCCCCACAGCAACTGGTCGCCGATGGTAAACGCACCCACATATTCCGGCCCCATGGCCAGTTTGCGAATGCGCCCCACCGGGATGGTCATGGTCCCGGTAACGGACACCGGCGTCAAGTCTTTCAATGTGGCCTCCCGGGTGTTGGGCACCACTTTCACCCAGGCGTTGTCGGCCGCGATCATGGCTTCAATGTCGGCCACTGGCACGTCCTTTTTCAGCTTGAAGGTCAAGGCCTGGCTGTGGCAACGCATGGCTCCCACGCGCACGCAAAAACCATCCACAGGCACGGCCGCCGAGGCAAAGCCCGGCCCTTGGCCGAGGATCTTGTTGGTTTCGGCCATGCCCTTCCACTCTTCTTTGGACATCCCGTCGCCCAAGTCTTTGTCAATCCAAGGGATGAGCGAGCCGCCCAAGGGCACACCGAAATTGGCCGTTTCATCGGCCGACAAGCCGCGCTGCTTGGCGATGACACGGCGGTCGATTTCCAAGATGGCGCTCTTGGGGTCGTCGAGCAAGGCACGCACTTCAGCGTTCAGCGTGCCGTATTGCGTGAGCAGCTCGCGCATGTGCTGCGCACCGCCGCCGGAGGCCGCCTGGTAGGTCATGGTGCTCATCCAGTCCACCAGACCGGCCTTGTACAGCGCACCCACGCCCATGAGCATGCAACTCACTGTGCAATTGCCACCGATCCAGTTGCGTCCGCCTTTGCGCAGCGCGTCTTGAATGACGGGCATGTTGACGGGGTCGAGGATGATGATCGCATCATCTTTCATGCGCAGCGTGGAGGCCGCATCAATCCAATGCCCGTTCCAGCCCGTCGCGCGCAGCTTGGGGAACACCTCGGTGGTGTAGTCGCCGCCCTGGGCCGTGATGATGATGTCGCAGCGCTTGAGCGCATTCACATCCATGGCGTCGTGCAGCTTGCTCTCGTTCTTGGCCATTGACGGGGCTGCGCCGCCCGCGTTCGACGTGGAGAAGAACATGGGCTCTATGAGGGCAAAGTCGCCCTCGGCTTGCATGCGATCCATCAGCACGGACCCCACCATGCCGCGCCAACCCACCAGGCCTACCAATTTGCTCATTTGCGCTGCCCCTTGAACTCCGAAATTTCAAACGACTGTGTCGCTGACTGTTCGCCCGGCTCGTCTGGCCGGAGGGCGCACGACGAACCGGAGCCGATCAGCTCTTGGTCTTCGTGATTTTGGTGATGCACAACACAGCAACCCGACCGAACGGTGTGGCCGGGAGGACTGAACTTGGCAGTTGATTGCAAAGCTTGTGCACGACTCGAGTATACGTCATAGCCCCTGATCGCAGTCAGGTTTTTATAGCATTCATGCTACATAGCATTTATGCTACATCCATGAGCCGCACCGAAGAAGCCCCCGTTTACAACCGCATCGCGCAGGCGCGAGCCGCCTTGGGCTTGAGTCGACAGGACCTGGCTGCGGCAGTGGGGGTGCACTACCAAACCATTGGCTACCTGGAGCGTGGCGAATACAGCCCCAGCCTGTCTTTGGCGTTGCGCATCGCGCAGGTGCTGGAGCAAGACGTGCAAACCCTCTTTTCCATCCACCCATTTCCCGAGAACTGAAAGGACCCTGGGCCATGGCCGAAAACAAACCCCGCCGAATCTTCTGGTTTGAGGGCGTCACGCGTGGTGAGATCGAGCGCAGCTTGAATGACACGCGCCCTTCTGCCCTGCGACGTCAAGGGCCGCGACGTGCTTTGGTGGCCACCACCGCGGTCGTGATTGCCGCTTTGGCCTTGGCTATTTTCATTCCTCAGGTCAAGGTCAAAACTTATACCGAACTGCCACTGTTGGCGATGTGCCTGGTGCTCTACCTCAACCTGCGCAAGTCGGTGCGTCACCTCTCCGATGCGCCCAATGAGTTGCTCGACGAGCGTCAGATTGCCTTGCGTGACGCCGGCTATACGGTGGCTTACCGCTTACTGGCCAGCCTGAGCCTGCTCTATGTCGGCTTGATCACATTCATCACCCCCGACGGCGCATTGGCGAGCTACGTCCACAGTCCTTCGTGGTGGAACATTCTCATGTCTTACCTGATGCTATGCGGCACCTTGCCCTCCATGGTGCTGGCTTGGCGGATGCAAAGCGAGCAAATGGAATGAGGGTCACCAACGGCGCTGGGTTACCCCAGCGCCAATCCTGAAAACGGCGCTGGATTACCCCATCGCCTTGATCACCGCGTCACCCATTTGCGCGGTGCCCACGCGGGTGGTGCCTTCGCTGTAGATGTCGGCGGTGCGCAAGCCTTGGCTGAGCACTTTTTGCACGGCGGCTTCAATGCGTTGCGCAGCGACTTCTTGGTTCAGGCTAAAGCGCAACATCATGGCGGCGCTCAAGATGGTGGCCAAGGGGTTGGCCACGCCTTGGCCCGCAATGTCAGGGGCACTGCCGTGGCTGGGCTCGTACAGGCCCTTGTTGTTTTTGTCCAGCGAGGCAGAGGGCAACATGCCGATCGACCCCGTGAGCATGGCGGCTTCGTCTGACAAGATGTCACCAAACATATTGCCGGTGACGACCACGTCAAACTTTTTGGGTGCACGGACCAACTGCATGGCCGCGTTGTCCACGTACATGTGCTCGAGTTCCACGTCGGCATAGTCTTTGTGCACGTCGGTGACCACGTCTTTCCAGAACTGGAAGGTCTCCAGCACATTGGCCTTGTCCACGCTCGTCACCTTGCCGCCCTTGCCGCCCGAGCGTTTGCGGGCGGCTTGGAATGCCACATGGGCAATCCGTTCAATCTCAGGCCGGCTGTAGCGCATGGTGTCAAATGCTTCTTCTGTGCCTGGGAAGTGCCCGTCCACCGCTGTGCGGCGGCCGCGGGGCTGACCAAAGTAGATGTCGCCGGTGAGCTCCCGAATGATGAGAATGTCCAAACCTCCCACCAATTCAGGCTTGAGGCTGGAAGCGGCCGTCAGTTGCTCGTAGCAAATGGCCGGGCGGAAGTTGGCAAACAGACCCAGGTGCTTGCGCAGGCCCAAAATCGCTTGCTCCGGGCGCAGCGGGCGGTCGAGCTTGTCGTACTTCCAGTCGCCCACAGCGCCAAACAACACCGCGTCCGCAGCCTTGGCCAGGTTCAAGGTGGCTTCGGGCAAGGGGTGGCCCGCAGCCTCATAGGCGGCACCGCCCACCACGGCCGTTTCCATTTCAAAGCGCAGGTCGAGCGCCTTCAACACCTTCACGGCCTCGGCCATGATCTCCGGGCCAATGCCGTCACCGGGCAGGATGGCAATCTTCATCGGTTCATTCCTTGAAATTCAACGTCAGGCGATCAGCGTGACATGCTGTGGGCCAGCCAGGGCATGCGCGCCAGGCGCTCGGCCTCAAAGGCCTTGATCTTGTCGGCGTGGCGCAGCGTCAGACCAATGTCGTCAAAGCCATTGACCAGACAGTATTTGCGAAACGGTTGCACGTCAAACGGCAATTCGGTGCCATCGGGTTTGACAACAACCTGGCGTGGCAAATCGATGGTCAACGAATACCCATTGAACCCCTGCACTTCGTCAAACAGACGTGCCACTTGAAGCTCGGGCAGCACGATGGGCAACAACCCGTTCTTGAAGCAATTGCTAAAGAAAATGTCCGCAAAGCTCGGCGCTATCAAAGCGCGAAAGCCAAACTGCTCCAGGGCCCATGGGGCATGCTCTCGGCTGGAACCGCAGCCAAAATTCTTGCGAGCGATCAACACCGACGCCCCTTGATAGCGCGGCTGGTTGAGCACAAAGTCCGGGTTGGGTTTGCGCGACGCCAAGTCTTGTCCAGGCTCACCCTTGTCCAGGTAACGCCATTCATCAAAG
>RFSP01000125.1 GCA_009923895.1 Betaproteobacteria bacterium
CGCAATGACGTCATTGCGAGGAAGCCGCAGGCTGACGTGGCAATCTTTTGCGCCGCGCCTTAAGGCGCCACCACCTGCCGTACTGCGTGGTCCCATTGCGCCATCAACTCACCGGCGCGGTCTCGCGACAGGGTGGGCACAAAGGTGCGCTCCACCGCCCAGTGCGAGGCCAGCTCTTCGGGGTTGCTGTACACGCCGCAAGACAAGCCCGCCAAGTAGGCGGCTCCCAATGCGGTGGTCTCCACCACTTGCGGCCTCACCACCGGAATACCCAGCAAGTCGGCCTGAAACTGCATGAGCAGGTCGTTGACGCAGGCCCCGCCGTCCACGCGCAGTTCACTCACCGGCTGGCCTCCAGCCGCTTGCACGTCACGGTTCATGGCTTGCAGCAAGGCGGTGCTCTGGAAAGCAATGCTTTCCAAGGCTGCTCGTGCGATGTGGGCGATGGAGGTGCCTCGCGTCAGGCCCACGATGGCACCGCGGGCATTGGCGTTCCAGTAAGGGGCCCCCAGGCCCGTGAAGGCCGGCACAAACACCACACCACCGGCGTCGGGCACGCTTTGCGCCAAACCCTGCACCTCGCTGCTGGACTGAATGGCATGCAAGCCATCTCGCAGCCATTGCACCACAGCGCCGCCGATGAAGACGCTGCCTTCCAAGGCATATTGCGCCTCAAGCCCCCGCTGGGCCGCACGTGTGGTCAACAAACCGTTGGCACTGGCCTGGGCTTGCGCGCCGGTGTGCATGAGCATGAAGCACCCGGTGCCATAGGTGTTTTTGGCCAAGCCCGACTTGAAGCACGCCTGTCCAAACAACGCACTTTGCTGGTCACCCGCGACGCCACCAATGGGGATCTCATCGCCCAGCCACTCAGCCTGGGCGCGTCCGTAATCGGCGCTGGAGGGCAACACTTGGGGCAGCACCTGGGACGGCACTTTCAAGGCCTGCAACAAGGTCTCGTCCCACTGGCCTGTTTGGATGTTGAAGAGCAAGGTGCGCGAGGCGTTGCTGACGTCGGTGGCGTGGACAGCACCGCCCGTGAGCTTCCAAATGAGCCAGCTGTCCACGGTGCCAAAAGCCAGCTCCCCCGCCTCGGCGGCGGCGCGTGCACCTGGCACATGGTCCAGGATCCAAGACACTTTGGTGCCAGAAAAGTACGGGTCCAGGACGAGCCCGGTTCGCTGCTTGAAAAGGGCTTCCAGACCCTGGGCCCGCAACGCCGCGCAGGTGGGCTCGGTGCGCCGGTCTTGCCACACGATGGCATGGTGCAAAGGCTGGCCTGTGCGGCGGTTCCACACCACCGTGGTCTCGCGCTGATTGGTGATGCCTATGCTGGCGATGTCGCAGGCCTTCAGTCCGGCGTCCTTCAATGCCTGACGGGCCGTGGCCAGCTGGGTCTGCCAGATTTCCGATGCGTCATGTTCCACCCAGCCCGGTTGCGGGTAAATCTGACGGAATTCGCGCTGCGCCATGGACACGATGCGGCCCTGGCGATCAAAGACGATGCTGCGTGAGCTGGACGTGCCCTGGTCCAAGGCAAGGAGATGGGTCTTCATGGTGTGGTGTCGCGCGGTCGCATGAGGGTGCTTTTGCCAAAAAGGCTTTCAATCAAGTCCACCGCCAACGCAGCAGTGCGGTTGCGCACGTCGAGCGCCGGGTTGAGTTCCATCACGTCCAGGCTGCCCAAGCGGCCGCTGTCGGCCATCATCTCCATGCACAGCTGGGCTTCGCGGTAGGTGGGGCCGCCGGGCACGGTGGTGCCCACGCCGGGAGCGATGTCCGGGTCCAAGAAGTCCACATCAAAGCTCACGTGCAAGTGGGTGTGGGCGTCCATGGTGGCCAGGGCCAGTTCCATGGTGTGGCGCATGCCCATTTCGTCGATGTAGCGCATGTCAAACACTTCCAGGCCTTGCTCATGCACAAAGCGCTTTTCTCCGGGGTCCACACTGCGGATGCCGATTTGACGAAAGACTTTGGCAGGCAGTGCAGGCTCGCCCAGCAGACTGCGCAACACCTCCGGACCATGACCCGTCAACACGGCCACGGGCATGCCGTGCAAATTGCCGCTGGGGGTGAGTGTGTGGGTGTTGAAATCGGCATGGGCATCCAACCACAACACGCGCAGCTTTTTGCCGGCCTGGCGGCAATGCCGAGCCACGGCGCTGATGGAGCCGATGGCCAGGCAATGGTCTCCGCCCAACAAAATGGGCAGGTGGCCACTTTGCAACTCTTGCCAGACCGCGTCGTGCACGGCTCGATTCCAAGCCGTCACTTCCTCCAGATGCCGGTACCCATTGACGGGAGGGGCCCATGGGTTGGCAGGCCCCACCAAGTTGCCGCGGTCTTCCACTTGCAGGCCCCGCGCTTGCAGGGCGGCCTGCAGGCCAGCCACGCGCAGGGCTTCGGGGCCCATGCTGGCGCCTCGGGTGCCAGCGCCCACGTCGGTGGGCGCACCAATGAGGGCCACCGTGCGTGGAGCCAACGGGGTGGAAGCCATCATGACGAGGTTCTGTGAGGGCCACAAACGGGGCAGGTGTCAGAGCGCTGCATTCGCACCTCGCTCCATTCCATGCGGCGCGCATCGAGCATTTGCAAGCGCCCGGCCAAAGACGTGCCGCTGCCGGCCATGAGCTTGAGCGCCTCTGCGGCTTGCATGCTGCCAATGATTCCTACCAAGGGCGCAAACACGCCCAGGGTGGCGCAGCGCTCTTCTTGCACTGCGGCGTCTGGCGGAAAAACACAGGCATAGCAAGGTGCTTGAGGCTGGCGCGCATCAAAGACGGACACCTGCGCATCCCACCGCAAGGCCGCTCCCGACACCAAGGGTTTGCCATGCCGCACACAGGCAGCGTTGACAGCGTGGCGCGTGAGGAAGTTGTCGCTGCAATCCAGCACGATCGTGGCCGATGGCACCCATTGCGCCAACAACGCTTCATCGGCCCGTTGCGCAATGGCGTTCACCTGCACTTCAGGGTTCAGAAGGGCCATGCGATGTTTGGCCGATTCGGCTTTGGAGGTGCCCAGGCGATCCATCCCATGCACCACCTGGCGTTGCAGATTGGTCAAGTCCACGGCGTCGGGGTCCATGACCGTGATGCGCCCCACACCGGCACTGGCCAGATACAGCAACACGGGAGAGCCCAGCCCTCCGGCCCCCACCACCAAGGCGTGGCTTTGGGTGATGCGCTCCTGGCCGTCAACGCCCAGGTCTTCGAGCAGGATATGACGCGAGTAGCGAAGCAGCTGCTCGTCGTTCACTTGCCGATCTCAGGGCTTGGTGGCCTCGGCCTTGCGCTCGGTGGCCGTTTTGCTCACGATCACCGGCTTGCCGCGCAACTGGTTCAAAGCCTGTTGCAGAGGAAAGTCCTCGGCGCTGCCAAATTCGGGCAGGGGCTTGAGGTCTTTGGCTTTGGCCAATTGCTCTTCGACCTTTTTGCGCTCCTCAGCCCGGGCCTTCTCGCGCTCTTGAATGGTTTTCTCGTCTGACCCGCTCAAGTGCTTCTCGAGGTCGGCCTCACGCATGCGCAGGGCGGCAAACACATTGCCCTCAGCGGTTTCGTCCAGCCACACATCGGGCACGATGCCTTTAGCCTGGATGGAGCGGCCGCTGGGCGTGTAGTAGCGCGCTGTGGTGATCTTGATGGCCGTCTCCGAGGAGAGCTGCCTCACGGTTTGGACCGATCCCTTGCCAAAGGTCTGAGAACCCATGACCGTGGCACGTTTGTGATCTTGCAGCGCGCCGGCCACAATTTCACTGGCCGATGCCGAGCCTTCGTTGACCAGCACCACCAAAGGCACGGTCTTCAAGGCGGCTGGGAGCTTCTTGAGTGGGTCGTTGCCGCGACGGGCGTAATCTTGCGCGGTGGCCTTGAACAGGGCCTTGGAATCGGGCAACTGGCCGTTGGTGGACACCACGGTCACGTCAGGCGGCAAGAACGCGGCACTGATGGCCACTGCGCCGTCCAACAGTCCACCGGGGTCGTTGCGCAAGTCGAGCACCAAGCCCTTGAGCTGGGGCTCGGCCTTGTAGATCTCCTCGAGCTTTCGGGCAAAGTCTTCGACGGTTCGGTCTTGGAACTGGCTCACCCGCAGCCAGGCATAGCCCGGCTCCACCACCTTGGCGCGCACGCTTTGCACGCGAATTTCTTCGCGCACGATGGGCACCGGGAAGGTGCGGTTTTCGCTCTTACGGAAAATCTGCAGCGTGACTTTGGTGTTGGGCTCACCGCGCATGCGCTTGACGGCTTGATCGATGCTCAAGCCCCTGACGGCGGTGTCGTCAATGCGGGTGATGAGGTCGCCCGCCCTCAAACCGGCCCGAAACGCCGGCGAGCCCTCAATGGGGGACACCACCTTGACCAGGCCATCTTCCATGCCGATTTCAATGCCCACACCCACAAAACGGCCGCTGGTGCCTTCGCGGAATTCTTTGAAACTCTTCTTGTCAAAGTACTGCGAGTGGGGGTCCAACCCGGCCACCATGCCGCCAATGGCGTCAGAGATGAGCTTTTTCTCATCCACGGCCTCGACGTAGTCGCTTTTGACAATGCCAAACACAGCGGCCAACTGCTGCAGCTCTTCAAGCGGCAAGGGGGCCAGCGAGCGCTGAGCCACCGCCTGCACCTGCATGGTGGTGAGCGCACCCGCCACCGCCCCCAGGGCGACGAAACCCGCAATTTTCAGTTTGGCACCCATGTGACGCTCAACCCTCCGTGGCAGCCTGGCAAACCCGACCTCAGAAGTATAAGACCCGGGCCGTGGCGCTTGGAGTCGCTGACCACGGAAAAGTTGCAAGGCGTTGCCGATTCAAAAGCTTTGAACCGGTTCCCCCAGGTTGTGCATGAGCCGGTTGGCCCACCCGAAGATGGCGGTGGCGTGCAGCAAATCGATGATGTCTTCGTCGCTCATGCCCAGGGCCTGCAAGGGGGCCATGTCGTCGGGACCCAGGGTGTGGGGCCTTAGCGTCACGGCTTGTGCAAACCGGGCGATGGCGCGCTCGCGCTCGGTGCTGCCTGCGCGGCTCGGATCGGTGAACACCTGCTCCACCGTGTCTGTGCGCTTGGCCAGCTGGGCATAGCGTTGGGCATGGACCGAGGTGCAATACACGCAGCCGTTGGTCACGGACACCACCATGGCCCCGAGTTCACGCTCCGCCCGGGGCAGGCCGCCTTGGGCATACATGATGGCGTTGTAGGCGGTGGAGCGGTGCTGCAGCATGCGGGGCTGGTGCACCAAGGTGAGGTAATAGTCGGACGTGCGGGCTTGGGGGTGGCTTTCGTCCAGCACGGCCAGTTGTTGGGCCGTGGCCTGGTCCATTCGCACGGGTTGCAGCCACGAACGCCATTGCAGCGTCTCGTTGGTGAAGCCGTTGATTCGTATGGGGATGGCGGTCATGGTGTCACTCTTTAAGCGAGGAGGCGGGCGTGGGGCTGGCGGCCAGGGCCTGCAAGCCCGCCACCACACGGGTCTGGTACGACAAAAAAGCCACCAACTGCGCCAGAGCCACGATGGCAGCGTCGCTCAAGCCGGCCGTCTTCAAGGACTGCAAGGCCTCGCGATCACCGCGTCGGGGCTCCAAGGTGAGCGTTTGGGACCAGACCTGCATGGCCGACGAGGCCGGGCTCGCGGGATCGGCTGCTCGAGCCGGCTGGGCCAACAGGGCCCGGTAGTGTTGGGCCAAGGTGGGGGCTTGACTGGCCTCGCACACCTGCACCGCCACCCGCAGCCGGTCAGACACCGACAAGCCCTCCACCGGGTCGAACAGCAAAGCATCGTGGCTGGATTGGGTGTGCTCGATCGCGGTGGCTCTAAAGCGCCGGGCTTGATACAGACGATCGCCTGCATGGAGGCCTGCCGCTTGGTCGATCACATCCCGTGCAGGGGAGGTTG
>RFSP01000126.1 GCA_009923895.1 Betaproteobacteria bacterium
TTGTCCAAAATTCCCCACTGCTGCCTCCCGTAGGAGTCTGGGCCGTGTCTCAGTCCCAGTGTGGCTGGTCGTCCTCTCAGACCAGCTACAGATCGTCGGCTTGGTGAGCCTTTACCCCACCAACTACCTAATCTGACATCGGCCGCTCCAATAGCGAGAGGTCTTGCGATCCCCCCCTTTCACCCGTAGGTCGTATGCGGTATTAATCCGGCTTTCGCCGGGCTATCCCCCACTACTGGGCACGTTCCGATGCATTACTCACCCGTTCGCCACTCGTCGCCAGGTTGCCCCGCGTTACCGTTCGACTTGCATGTGTAAGGCATGCCGCCAGCGTTCAATCTGAGCCAGGATCAAACTCTTCAGTTCGATCTTGAATGTTTTGCTCAAAACGGAATTGAAGTGAACTTCACTTCAGTTTCCATGAGCGTTTGTGACGTTGAATCTTGCGATTCGCGGTCTTGGCAATTGCCTTCAAACGCCCACGCTTATCGGCTGTATGTTGTTAAAGAGCAGTGCCTTGCGGCGCGCTGACCTGTGATCAGCAAAGACATCGATTCTTGCACGTTTTTTAAACCCGTGTCAAGTGCCGGGTCTTTCGGCGACTTGATGGAAGCGGCGATCAGGCCGGGCAAATGCACCGACCGCAACGTGTGCAGCGCACTCAAAACTTCCGCAGAGCCGAGCACTATAGCACAGATTTTGGGGGTTCCTCAAGCGGCCAGTTTCAAAAGGCCGTGTTGAAGCTCGTCTTGGCTTGGGCGGCGGGGTCTTGCGCTTGGAGCACTTGCGGCAGGCGCTGCGCCAGCCGAGAGGCATCGGCCCGCAGCACGCGCTGCTTGATCGCGGCAATGCGCGCTGGATGCATGGAAAAGCTGCGCAAGCCCATGGCCAGCAGCAGCTCGACGAAGGCGGGGTCGCCAGCCATTTCGCCGCAGACGCTCACATGGCGCCCAGCCGCTCGGGCACGCTCGATGGTCATGGCAATGAGGTGGAGCACGGCGGGATGCCACGGATCGTACAGGTGGGCCACCGACTCGTCGGCCCGGTCGATGGCCAGCGTGTACTGGATGAGATCGTTGGTCCCCAGCGAGACGAAGTCGAAGTGCTGCAAGAACAGATCAATGCTGATGGCGGCCGCAGGAATCTCGATCATCGCCCCCAGCTCGACGGGGCCGTAGCTTTGTGCGCGGTCGTCGAGTTGGCGGCGTGCGCGGTCGATCTCGTCGAAGACGGCACGAACTTCGCTGAGATGCGCCAGCATCGGCACCAGGATGCGCACCTTGCCAAATGCACTGGCCCGCAAGATGGCACGCAATTGCCGCCGAAACATGGCGGGCTCCGACAAGCTCCAACGAATGGCGCGCAGGCCCAAAGCCGGGTTGAGCTGGTGCTCGTGGCGCAGCTCTTGAGCGCTCATGCGCTCCAGGGGCTTGTCGGCACCCACGTCGACGGTGCGGATGGTCACGGGCAAGCCTTGCATGGCCTGGACCGCCTGCCGATAGGCTTCAAATTGTTCCTCTTCGTCGGGCAGCTGTCCGTCGCGATTCATGAACAGGAATTCGCTGCGGAAGAGCCCCACGCCCACGGCCCCCGACTTCATGGCTTCTTGCGCATCACCGGGCAGCTCGATGTTGGCCAACAACTCCACCGATTCGCCGTCGAGCGTCACCGCTGGCGTGTGCCGCAGCCGATCGAGGCGGGCTCGCTCGAGTTCGCTTTGGCGCTGGCGGAATCGGTATTCCTCCAGCACGATGGGCGAAGGGTTGACCACCACCACACCCGCGTCGCCATCGATGATGACCCAATCGTCTTGCCGAATCAGCCGGCTGGCTTCGCGGGCCCCCACCACGGCGGGAATGTTCATGCTGCGAGCCACGATGGCGGTGTGGGAGGTGCGGCCTCCAACGTCGGTGACGAATCCGGTGAAGACGCTGCTTTTGAATTGCAGCATGTCGGCCGGTGCGATGTCGCTGGCCACCAAGACCAGGGGGTCCTCGCCGGCAAAGTCGCGTGCCGCCGCCAAGCCTGAGCGCGGGTCCACCTCGGTGCGGGTCAAGGCCTTGAGGAGCCGCTCCACCACCTGCTCGAGATCGGCCTTGCGTTCACGCAAGTAGGCGTCTTCCATCTCATCGAATTGGCGCGCCGTGACCTCCAATTGGGCAGAAAGAGCCCATTCGGCGTTGTAGTGGCGCTCGCGAATCCAGACCTTGGTGGCACCGGTCAGGCTTTCGTCATGCAGGAGCATGAGGTGCACATCGAGCAAGGCCGAGAGCTCGGCGGGGGCGTCTGCGGGCAGGTCCCTTTGAAGGTTGGAGAGTTCTTGGGCCACCAGGTCGCGGGCCTGGCGCAGGCGCTCGATCTCGTCATCGGCCTGTGCTGGCGAAATGAAATAGTGCGCGACATCGACGCGGCTGGAAGCCACCAACACCGCACGGCCAATGGCCACGCCACGGGAGACCGGGATTCCAAAGACCTGTAGGCTCATGGTGCGCAGTGGGCTGGCAAAGAAGGAGGCCTTACTCGCCTTCTCCGAATTTGTTCAGGATGAGCTCGCGCAGCGCGTCCATGGCGGCTTGCTCGTCGGGTCCGTCGGTTTCAATCTCGACCTCGGAGCCGAGGCCGGCGGCCAACATCATGACGCCCATGATGCTCTTGCCGTTCACACGGCGGCCGTTGCGAGAAAGAAAGATTTGACTTTGAAAGGGACCGGCCAACTTGGTCAACTTGGCCGATGCGCGGGCATGCAACCCCAACTTATTGCTGATTTGAACCGTGGCCTTGATCATGGAGGACTTCCTTCGTGAGCTGATTCTGCGGCCGAGGGCTGGCCAATTGCATCACCCCCTGGGCACCGCCTTGCAGAGCTCGACTGACCAAGCTGTCGAGGGACTCCTGGGCGTAGCACAGCGTGCGCCACACCATGGGGACATTGACGCCACACACCATGCGCACACGCCGCCCGTCCACCACCCGCAAGGCGCCGTTGCTCGGCGTGGCGCCAAAGGTGTCGGCCAAGATGAGCACGTCGCCAGGGCCCATGGCTTGCCGCACGCGGGCCTCAACCGCCTCAGGGGAGTCTGCCGCTTGCACGTCCACGGCACGCAGTTGCGCACCACAGTCGGGGAACGCATGGCGCGCCACCGAGGCCAGGGCGCTGGCCAAAGGGGCGTGGGCGACGATGAGCAGCTGGGCCATGATGTGAGAGGAGATTATCAACCTTGGCGCGGCCCTTCAGACCCGCGCCACCGTTTCGGCGGCCAGACATACCACGCGTAAGAGGCCGCACAGCACAATCCAAAAACCCCCAGCGAGATTCGATAGGCCTCAGGCTCGGTCAGGCCCAGGGATCGACATCCGTCGATGCCCAGGCCAATGAGCCACTGAATGCAAAACACGCCAGAAAAAATGATCAAGTTGAAGGCAGACAGGGCGCGCCCTGCTTGCTCCTGGGGAAAGGCTTGCCCCACGGCGGGCTGACTGAGATTGATGAAGGTGGTGGCCACGCACCAAGCAGCCCACTCCCAAGCAGCCACCGGTTGCGGCGACAACACGTTCCACGCCAAGATGAAAAGGCTCAACGGCAAGCCCGCCACCATGAGGGTGTGCGCGGACAAGCCGCGTCGGCTGAGGGCCGGAGTCACCGCGCCCCAGGTGAGGAAGGCCACCAACATGCACAGATTGATGAAGAACAGGCCCGTGGCCGCTTGGTCAGGGCTCAGGCCGGCCACACGGGTCATCCAGGGCCCAGCCCACAGGGCTTGCACCGCAATGAGCCCCCCGTACATGAAGAATCCGATGGGCATGCTGCGGATGAACAGGGGATGGGTGAGGATGGCGCCATAGCCAGAGGTCGCGCCGGCTCGGGGGTCTGGTGCCTTGGCCGCTGGGGCAGGGTCCGACGGCACCACCCAAGCAATGACCGCCATGGCCAGCACCAGCAGGCCGGCGATGAGCCAAAAGATTCCTCGCCATCCCCACATCGGCAAGAGCCATTGCACCGGCAGCGTGGAGGCCAACATGCCCAAGGACCCGGTCATGAGCATCCAGGAGTTCAGGCGCAACTGCGTGGCCGGCGAGCAACGCGCGCGGTAGGCCGTCAATGGAGCCATGAGGCAGGAGGCGACACCCATGCCGATGAGCACTCTGGAAGCAAACAAGCTCCACAGGTGTTGGGCCAGGGCGAACAAGCACGCGCCTACGACGGCCAGGGCCAGCAAAGTGAGCTCCACCCGCTTGGCGCCCACACGATCGAGCGCGCTGCCCAGGGGCAGCTGCAGCAAGGAGAACCCCAAAAAGTAGGCGCCGGCCAACAGCCCAAGATCCGATGCCGCCAACCCGAACTCGGTGCTGAGCACCGGTGCAAGCGTGGCGGCCACGGAGCGCAACATGGCCGACAGAAAGTAGGCCAGGGCGAAGGCCGCAAACAAGGCGGCCACAGGAGGTAAATGGGGAGCGGCGGGGTCGGCGGGAGCGGCGGGAACAGGAGGAACGGCGGGAACGGATGAGGAGGAGGTCTGTTGGGTCATGGCAAGAGTCTGACCGATTGCATGAAGGTCTCGGCCGCCTGAGGGTCCAAGGAGGACCCTAACACAGTGACCTGGAAGACCTGGGTGCCTTTGACCGCCAGCAGCACTTGACTGGACAGAGAACTCCCGTCGGGACGGCGGCCTTGAATGTGGAGCAGGCTGGACTGCGGATTGGGGGTCTGGCCAGGCACTTTGAAGTCCACAGGGCGCACCTGGCTGGCGCCCAGGTTGTCCTGAGCGGCTCGCCGCCAGTCTTGCAAGGCGGGACTGACACGCGACGGGTCTTCGAGCGCCGCAAAAGCCACCGCGAAGGTCATGTCGGCGGCCTCGCAGGCATAGAGGGTCACGGGGGTGCGCTGGCCTGCCAGGTCCATGTCTCTGGCATGGCTGGAGGGCTTGCAGGGGAACAAGAGTTGCGCGGCGCTGTCGGCCGGGCGCACTTCACGCCAATTGAGCGCAGGGCTGCAGGCCCCAAGGAGGAGGCTGGCCGCAAGCGCGACGAAGGTTGTCCTCAAACCAGACCCGCCGCGTGGGCTTGTTGGTCTGCGTGGTAACTGGATCGCACCATGGCGCCGACAGCGGCGTGGGTGAAGCCCATGGCCTGCGCCTCACGCTCGAACATGGCGAATGTGTCGGGATGCACGTAACGGCGCACGGGAAGGTGGTGGCCGCTGGGCGCCAGGTATTGGCCGATGGTGAGCATGTCGATCCCGTGGGAGCGCATGTCCCGCATGACCTGCAAGATCTCGTCGTCGGTTTCGCCCAGGCCCACCATGAGGCCGCTCTTGGTGGGCACGCCGGGGACGGCGTCTTTGAAACGCTTGAGCAGATTGAGGCTGAACTCGTAGTCCGAGCCCGGGCGTGCCTCTTTGTACAAGCGCGGCACGGTCTCGAGGTTGTGGTTCATGATGTCGGGCGGTGCGGCCTTGAGGATGTCCAGCGCCCGGTCCATGCGCCCTCGAAAATCGGGGGTCAGGATCTCGATGCGGGTGGCCGGCGACATCTCGCGCACACGCCGTATGCACTCGACAAAGTGCGCGGCACCCCCGTCGCGCAGATCGTCGCGATCCACGCTGGTGATGACCACATATTGCAGCTTGAGCGCGGCGATGGTGGTGGCGAGATTGACCGGCTCTTCAGGGTCCAGCGGGTCGGGGCGGCCGTGTCCGACGTCGCAAAACGGGCAGCGGCGCGTGCATTTGTCACCCATGATCATGAAAGTGGCCGTGCCCTTGCCGAAACACTCACCGATGTTGGGACAGGACGCCTCTTCGCACACCGTGTGGAGCTTTCGCTCGCGCAGAATCTGTTTGATTTCGTAAAAGCGGGTGCTGGGCGATCCGGC
>RFSP01000127.1 GCA_009923895.1 Betaproteobacteria bacterium
GTGTCGAACAGCCAGACTCGGGCGAGGTGGTCATTGGCAAGACGGCCCAGTTGGCCTTCGTCGATCAAAGTCGCGAAAACCTCGCCAATGACAAGACGGTCTGGGAAGACGTGTCGGGTGGCCTGGACAACATCGTCGTGGGGCAGTTCGTGATGCCCAGCCGCGCCTATCTCGGCCGATTCAACTTCAAGGGCAACGACCAGCAAAAGATGGTCGGCAACCTCTCAGGCGGTGAGCGTGGCCGCTTGCATTTGGCCAAGACCTTGGCCAAGGGCGGCAATGTCTTGTTGCTGGACGAGCCTTCCAACGATTTGGACGTGGAAACGCTGCGTGCGCTCGAAGAGGCCTTGCTGGAGTTTGCCGGCAGTGCTCTGGTGATCAGCCACGATCGCTGGTTCTTGGACCGCATTTGCACGCACATCCTGGCGGCCGAGGGAGAGTCTCAATGGATCTTCTTCAACGGCAACTACCAAGAATATGAAGCCGACAAGGTCAAACGCCTGGGCGAAGAAGGCGCTCGGCCCAAGCGGGTGCGCTACAAGCCGATTGCGTGATTACCGCCACAGCCAGGCGGCCCCTCGCACGCCAGACGCGTCCCCATGGACGCTGGGCCGCAGCTTTGTTCTGACGGCATCTTTGAGCCCACCTGAAAACACCCACTGGCTCCACAGCGCAGGGACCCGTTCGTACAGATGTGGCATCAGCGACACGCCGCCGCCCAACACAATGACGTCGGGGTCCAGCAAGTTGATGACCCCTGCCAAGGCTTTGGCCAGCCGCACCGAGTGACGCTCGAGCGTGGCGATGCAGGCCGAGTCTCCGGCTGCGGCCCGCTGCGCGACTTCACCTGTGGTGATCCTTTGTCCCGTCACGTATTCGTGATCGCGCGCGATGCCGGTGCCACTGAGGACCGTCTCATTGCATCCGCGCTGGCCGCAGTAGCAATCAAATTTCGGGTCTGATGCCTCGGCCCATGGCAAGGGTATGTGACCAAATTCACCAGCCAAGCCATTGGGCCCCGTCAACACGCGGCCATTCACCGCAATGCCCGCACCATTGCCTGTGCCCAGGATCACGGCAAACACCACAGGGTGTCCCGCTCCTGCGCCATCGGTGGCTTCTGACAAGGCCAAGCAGTTCGCATCATTGGCAAAACGCACCGGCCGCTTGAGGGCCAACGTCAAATCCCGTTCAATGGCCTGGCCATTCATCCAAGTGCTGTTGGCGTTTTTCAGCAGACCCTCTGGCGTGAGGCTGCCGGGCCCACCCAAACCCACCGTCATTCCTTGGCGGCCTGTGGCTTCATCTCCCGCCTCGACCAGACCCACCAGAGCACCGAGGGTGGCGGCGTAGTCGTCTCGCGGGGTGGCAATGCGCTTTTCCCATTGTGTCGAGCCGTCGGGGCCTAGCACCACCGCATGGATCTTGGTGCCCCCCAAATCAATGCCCATGGACAAGGGGTGCGTCATGACAGCGGTTCGGTGCGTTCCATCAACCAAGCCAAAGCTGCACCCTGTACGCGAGGCGCCAGGCGTTCACGGACCATGGCGTGGTAATCGTTGAGCCAGGCCACCTCGTCGTCTCGAAGCAAGGAGCGGTCAATGCAGCGGGTGTCTATGGGGCACAGCGTCAGCGTCTCGAATTTCAAAAATTCGCCGAACGTGGTCCCCTCAGAGGTGGCGGCCGGTACGTTGAGCACCAAGTTTTCAATGCGCACACCCCACTGGCCGGGGCGGTACACCCCAGGCTCAATGGAGGTGATCATGCCCAATTCCATGGCCATGGTGGCATCAGGAATGGCCTTGCTGATGCTCTGCGGGCCTTCATGCACGTTGAGAAAGTATCCCACCCCATGGCCCGTGCCATGGCCAAACTCAATGCCTTGGGACCACAGCGGGGCGCGTGCCAGCGCATCGAGCATGGGGCTCAGCGTTCCTTTGGGGAACACCGCACGACTCAGGTTCATGGTGCCCTTGAGCACCAAGGTGTAGTCGCGTTTCATGGCGGCAGTCACCTCGCCGATGGGCCAAACGCGGGTGATGTCGGTGGTGCCACCCAAGTACTGCCCCCCCGAGTCAATGAGCAGCAAACCGTGGCCCTCAATGGAGGCATGCGCCTCGTCGGTGGCGCGGTAGTGAGGCAGTGCGCCGTTGGCGTTGAAGCCTGCGATGGTTGAAAAGCTCAAGCCCACGAATCCTCGGCGTCGCGCCCGCGCAGCGCTCAATTGCTCGTCGACCGTCAGCTCGGTGAGGGGAGTTTCCGGGGGAAGACCTTGTGCCGTCGCCTGTTGACGTCGCGCCAATTCCGCTTCAAACCACGCGTAGAACTCGCACATGGCGGCCCCATCTTCAGCCATGGCTTCACGAATGTGCACGGCATCGGCCTCGGATTTGCGGCTCTTGAGCACCGTGCTGGGATTGATGGCCTCGATCACCTTCACACCGTCGGCCACTTGCTCACGCAAGCCCCAGGTGATGCGTTTGGGATCGACCAGCAAGTTGTCGTGTGAACCCAGGGCACCCAAGGCAGATCCGGCTTGAGAGTAGTCCGCTACTTGAATGCCGTCACTGGCCAGGCGCTCTTGCAAGGCCGCGTCGATTTTTCCACGCCCCACAAACAGCGTGGCTGCCTGCCCGTCCATCAGAAGGTGGGCCAGGAACACCGGGTTGTATTGAACGTCGGATCCGCGCAGATTGGTCAACCAGGCGATGTCGTCGACGGTCGAAATGAAATGATGCGTCGCACCATGGCGAGACATTGCTTCGCGCACCTGAGACATCTTGTCCTTGCGACTCAGCCCGGCATGGGGCGCCAGGTGTTCGTAAATGGGTTGAGCGGGAAGACTGGGGCGATCCTGCCAAATGGATTCGGCGGCGTCCCAGTCGGTCCTCAGGCCAACGCCTCGCCGTTCCAGCGCTTGGGTCAACAGGTGGGCAGAAGCCAAACTCAACACCTGGCCGTCCACCGACAAGGTGTGTCCGGGCTCCACATGCTGAGCGATCCAATCGATGTAGACCGTGGCCGCACCGGTGGCGATTTTGACCAGATCAATGCCGCTGTGGGCCAATTCACCCTCCGCTTGTTCCCAGTAGCGGCTGTCTGCAAAGAGCACCGCCTGATCCAAGGTGACCACCAAAGTGCCCATCGATCCGGTGAACCCAGAGAGCCACACACGGGTCTGCCAGCGTGCGGGGAGGTATTCACTCAGGTGAGGGTCGGCACTGGGCACCAGCAAGGCATGAACGCCTTGTTGGCGCAAACAGTCGCGCAATTGGTCGATGCGAACGCGCACGGAAGAGGTCCGAGTGTCCAAAGTCATGCTCCTCAGAAGGGCCCAGGAGGGCCAGACGCTATGCTACAGCGAAGCCATGCCCTGATTGCCACAGATTGCCGCGGCCCTTTGGGCCTCGCAATGACGCAAGGGGCGATTGCCGCGGCCCTTTGGGCCTCGCAATGGCGCAGACCGCCCTCACAATGCCGTGCGAAGGGTCCAGATTTCTGGAAAAAGGACCACGTCGAGCATTTTGCGCAAGTAGTTCACCCCACTGGTGCCGCCCGTTCCCCGCTTGAACCCAATGACGCGCTCCACGGTGGTGACATGGCGGAATCGCCAAAGTCGAAACGCGTCTTCCAGGTCGGTGAGTTCCTCGCCCAACTGATAAAGATCCCAATGCGCTTTGGGGTGCCGATACACCTCTAACCAAGCGCCTTCAACTCCCGGGCTTGCGACGTAGGGCTGTGTCCAATCACGCTGCAGATGAGACTCCGGCACCGGCAGGCCTCGGCGGGCCAGGAGCTTCAGGCTCTCGTCGTAGAGACTGGGGGCTTGATAGGTGGCCAGGACCTTGGCATGCAAATCGGGGCGATGCGCGTGAGCTTGAAGCATGGCGGCATTCTTGTTGCCCAACATGAACTCGACGCATCGGTACTGCCAACTTTGAAACCCGCTGGAATTGGCGAGGTACGATCGAATGGCACTGTATTCAGGCGGTGTCATCGTCGACAAAACATCCCACGCGTGGACCAGCTGCTCCATGACGCGACTCACCCGGGCCAACATTTTGAACGCATCGTGCAATTCGTCCTGCGCGACGGATCGAACCGCTGCGTGCAATTCATGCAAGAGCAATTTCATCCACAGCTCACTAGTTTGGTGCTGCACGATGAACAACATCTCGTTGTGATCGGGGGACAAGGGGTGCTGAGCCTGAAGAATGGCGTCCAGGTGCAGGTAGTCCCCGTAACTCATGTCCTTGGAAAAATCGGTTTTTGCGCCTTCCTCCTGAACAACGCGCTCGCCGTGATGAAAAGGGCAACCCGCCTCAGAAGGTGGCGTCGGCGGCGTCTTGGGCTGCATCTGCATCTCCGGCCGGTCAGGTCACTGCGGCACGTTGGGCAAAGCGGGGTTCTTGCCACTGGCCGCTGTGGAGCACGTCGCGCAGGTGTTCCACCGCATCCCAAACGTCGACAAAGCGCACGGTCAGGGGTGTGAAACCAAATCGCAAGACATCGGGCGCGCGGAAGTCGCCAATCACACCGCGGGCGATCAGCGCTTGCATGATGGCGTAGGCCCCGCTGGGGTGAGTCAAACACACTTGGCTGCCTCGCAGCAGATGCGCTGTGGGGGATGTCAAGGTGAGACTTTGTCCTTCACAACGCTCAGCCACCAATTGAGCGAAGAGGTCGGTCAACGCCAGAGACTTTTCGCGCAAGGCATCCATGCCCCCCAAGTGTTGTGCAGCCAGGACCGTGTCCACGCCGCACTCCAATGCGGCCATCGACAAAATGGGCGGCGTGCCGCACAAGAAACGGGTGATCCCTGGCGCCGGCGCATAGTGAGGCGAGAACTCAAAGGGCGCCGCATGTCCAATCCAACCCGACAACGGTTGCCAAAACCGCTCCACATGTCGGGGATGCGCCCAGACAAAGGCGGGGGCTCCCGGGCCCCCATTGAGGTACTTGTAGCCGCAGCCCACGGCAAAGTCTGCATCGCAGCCCTTCAAGTCCACAGGCACCGCTCCCGCAGAGTGCGCCAAGTCCCACAAGGCCAAGGCCCCCACGTCATGAGCCGCCCGCGTCAGTACCGCCATGTCGTGCATCCGACCGGTTCGGTAGTTCACGTGGGTCAACATCAGCAGGGCCACATCGGCATCCAGGTGGGTCACCAGATCTTCGGGCCGATCGACCATGACCAGGCGCAAGCCACGCTCTCGCGCCAAAGACTCTGCAATGTACAAATCGGTGGGGAAATTGCTGCGCTCCGACAGAATCACGCGCCGCGTGGGGCTGTCTTGTTGGGCCACGCTCAAAGCGGCGCTCAGCGCCTTGAACAAATTCACGGACGTCGAGTCCGCCACCACCAATTCACCCGCGCCCGCTCCAACCAAGCGCGCGATCTTGTCGCCCACGCGGTGAGGCAGGTCCATCCATCCGGCGTTATTCCAGCTGCGGATCAAGTCCTGGCCCCACTCCTTTTCCATCACCTCTTGCACCCGCGCTGCAGTGGCGCGCGGGAGCATTCCCAAGGAGTTGCCGTCCAGATAGATGACCCCTTGCGGCAGCACAAATTGCTCGCGCAAATGCGCCAATTTGTCGGCCCCGTCCATGGCCACACAGTGATCGCGAGACACTTCGCGCAGAGGCTCAGCAAAAGAGGTCATGGCAATTCTCGCAATACAGCACGAACGGGAGACGCGTCACAAGACATCCACTTCAGCGGCAAGGCGATGAGCTCGTAGTCGCCTTCCGGCACATCGTCCAAGACCAGATTCTCCAGCACACGCAAATCGCGTTGTCGCAGCACCTGGTGGCTGTCCAGCG
>RFSP01000128.1 GCA_009923895.1 Betaproteobacteria bacterium
GGGGTGGATGAGGCGTGGGTGCAAGCGCATGCACAAGAACAGATCCCCGAGTTGTTGCGTCGGCGAAAGCTCTTTTTTGGCGAGCGACCTCGCTTGAGCCTGCGAGGTAAAACAGCGGTGGTGGTGGATGACGGTATTGCCACGGGCGCCACGGTGCGAGCGGCCGTGCAGGTCGTTAGGGCACGTCAAGCCGCGCGGGTGGTGGTGGCGACTCCCGTGGCACCTGCTGGCGTGGTGTCAGTCTTGCGGGCGATGGTGGATGGGGTCGTGTGCTTGCGCACCCCAGAGAATTTTGCAGCAGTGGGTTGGCACTATGTGCGCTTTCCTCAAGTGCAAGATGATGAAGTGTGCGCCGCCTTCAAGACGGTGGCGGAGGCATTGCCTTGAGCCTGGATCACTCCACATATGCCGTGGTTTTGGCTGGGGGCCGCGGATCGCGATTGCGAGAGTTGACCGAGTGGCGTGCCAAGCCAGCCATGCCCTTTGGCGGCCAGATGAAGATCATCGATTTCACCCTGAGCAATTGCATCAATTCGGGCGTGAGACGCATCGGTGTGTTGACCCAATACAAATCACAAAGTCTGATCCGCCACATCACCCGGGGATGGGGGTTTTTGGATGCACGACTCGGAGAGTTCATTGACGTGGTCCCAGCGCAGCAGCGCGTTGATCAAAACTGGTACAGCGGCACGGCCAATGCGGTGTGGCAGAACCTGGACATGCTGCAAGAAGCCCAGCCCAGAAGGGTGCTGGTACTGGCGGGGGATCATGTCTACAAAATGGACTACAGCCGCTTGTTGGCCGATCATGTAGAAGGTGGGCACGAAGTGACGGTCTCTTGCATCGAGGTGCCGTTGGATCAAGCCTGTGCCTATGGGGTGTTGCAAACCACGCCAGAGGGATTGGTGACCGCCTTTGAGGAAAAGCCCGCGGTTCCCAAGCCCGCGTTTGCGGGGGCTTCGGTGGCATTGGTCAGCATGGGCATTTATGTGTTTGAGGCCAACACTTTGTATGCCGAGCTGAAAAGAGATGCCAGCGAATCTGCGTCTCAGCACGACTTTGGACACGACTTGCTGCCGCGCTTGGTGGAGGAAGGTCGGGTGCGTGCGCATCCGTTTTCCCACAGTTGCGTAAACATGGTGGAGGGGCGACCCTACTGGCGCGATGTGGGAACGCTGGATGCTTATTGGGAGGCCAATATGGACCTCATCAAGCCGCTGCCTGAACTCAATTTGTATGACGAGCGCTGGCCCATCCGGAGCTTGGGGGCCCCTTTGGCTCCGGCCAAGTTCGTGTTGGACTTGGACGGACGTCGCGGCACCGCCATCGACTCCTTGGTGTCTAGCGGCTGCATTGTGAGTGGTGGCAGCGTGCGGCGCTCGGTGCTGTTTGCCAACACACGTATCGAAGAAGGCAGTCAGGTCGAAGATTCCCTGGTGCTGCACGGCGCCGTGGTGGGCAGGGGCTCAACAGTTCGAAATGCCATCATCGACAAGGGCTGCCTGCTGCCTGACCAATTCACCGTGGGGGTGGATGCGGAAAAAGATCGGGCCCACTTTACGGTCACCGAGCGCGGCATTGTGTTGGTCACTCAGGCCATGTTGGAGCGGTCAGGCTTGCAAAGTGACCCTTCGCAAGACCGGCCTATGCCTCTTGCAGTGGTGCCCTCAGCTCAGCAGGTCTGAGGGGGGATGACCCTCAGCCGTGCGATCGGGACGGTCAAAAAGTTGGGGATGTTGGATTCCCATTTCCATCCCGTAGCGCACCAAGGCGGCCGTGCTCGAGAGCTGAAGCTTTTCTTGAATGCGGCTCTTGTGCGTGCTGACCGTTTTGACCGACAGATGCAAGTCGTCGGCAATGTCGGTCAGGCGCTGTCCCGCCACCAAGCGGCGCAGGACTTCAATTTCTCGGTCCGAGAGGTGGGTGTGGCGAGGGGTCTCGACCGAGCCATTCATTTGCAGAACCACCCGCTCGGCAAGCGAAGGCGTCACGTAGGCCCCTCCGGCGGCCACTTTCTCAACGGCAGTTACCAGTTCGGACGCAGCGCGGTCTTTGGTGACATAACCGTTTGCCCCTGCTTTGAAGGCCCGCAGGGCGTATTGGTCTTCGGCATGCATGCTGATCACCAGCACCTTCAACGACTCGTACTCATCGCGAATGCGTTTGATGAGGTCCAAGCCGCTGAGGCCCGGCATTGACAGGTCGGCAATGACCAAATCCACCGGATGGCGCCGCAAGAAGTCCAGTGCTTCAAACCCGTCGCCTGCCTCGTGGAGGGTCCAGCCTTTTCCCGAACCATTGAGAACATAAAGCAGGCCCTTGCGCACGATGGCGTGGTCGTCGGCGATCAGGATTCTCAGGGGCACGGACGGCGGGCCTGTTAAAGGAGGTTGCATGGCGAGACCGGCTATCAGGTGGGATTGATCATGCGCCCAATCGCTGTGTTTGGCTATCAGAAAATTCTGAAAATGGAATAAAAAGTCTTAACTGTTTGGAAAGCAAATCCCTTGGCCTTATCAGACCCCGCCGATTGCCGTTGATCACAAGGCACGCGAAGCTTGATCCCATGATGCAAACACCCACCAAGACATCCGACACGCCCTCCGATCGCGCCAATTGGCCGACCCGCAGCGCCACGCCAGCCGCGTTGGCCGCGCAAGGCAAGCTGTCCGACCTGTTGCAGGTCATGGGCGCGCCCTCCGACGAGCGTCCATTGGGCGAGGCCTATGCCATTCCTTTGCGCAGGCTCAGAGGAGGATTGACCCTGTTTCACGAAGGGGCTCCAGCCGAGTCGCTTCACATTGTCCAGGTCGGCACTTTCAAATGCTTGCGGGTCGCCGAGGACGGCTATGAGCAAGTGCTCGGGTTCATGGGGCCCGGCGAAGTGCTGGGGTTTGACGGTTTGGCGTCGGGTCAGCACCAAACGGCCGCCTCCGCACTGGAAGACAGCCGTGTGTACGCGGTGCCGGTGAGAGCATTGGACACATTGCGTCAACGGGTGCCGGCCTTTGATCGAGCCTTGCAATCGGCCATCAGCCGTCAATTGGCGCGTGCAGCAGAAATTGCCGAAGTCATGTCGGCCGTGGCGGCCGAGGTGCGTCTGGCGCGCTTTTTGGTACAGGTCTCACAACACATGGCAGAGAGAGGGCAGTCTCCACGCCGATTGTTGCTGCGCATGAACCGGCGAGACATTGCCAGTTACCTGGGCGTGGCCCACGCCACGGCCAGCCGCTCGTTTGGGGCCTTGGCCGACGCCGGATATCTGAAGGTGGACAACCGTGCCGTCGACATCCTGGACCTTGAAGGTCTGAAGGTGTGCGCACGCAGCACCCGCGGAGTGGCCGAAGACACTGAGTTAGAGGAGGCCCCGCTGCGCAAGGCCGATCCGGCCGTCAAGGCGTGGTCCGGGAATCCACCTGCAACTCGTTGACGACCCGGCGAATGCCAGGCGCTGACCAGGTGGCGCCTTCCGCCGCTGTGCGTTCAGCCCAGGAGTGCACATCACCACGCAAAGTGGCGGTGGAGCCTTCCACCGACACTTCGATGCGCCGAGCCTCTCGCTCCACCTGACGGGTCAATGCCGCACGAATTCGATCGCTGATGTGACTGGGGGTGGCCTGCGGGCGCAATGTGAGGCCGTTGGTCACGCCAGTCACCCCGGTGAGTTCCCTGACGGCTTTGGAGGCGTTCTCTCTTTGATAGTGCCAATCCACCTCGCCGCTCAAGGTGATCCAGCCCTTTTCAACTTGCACCCGAATACGCTCGTGTGGAACCAGCGCATGCCAAGTCAGCGCCTGCTCCGCCGCCAGAGCAATTTCGGCGTCGCTGCGCACATGACGCGGGTCGAGCTTGACGTCGAGCTCCACGGCCACAGCCCGGACGCCGGCCACCCGCTGAACGGCCCGTTCAATGGCGTATTTCTGCGCATAGGTGTCCAGGTGTCCGCTCAGGGTCACCACCTGGTCTTTGACGGTGACCCCCACTTGGGTGGCGTCGATGGCTGGGTCCCACTCCAGCTCACTGACCACATCTTTTTTGATTTCTGCATCGGTTTTCATGGGAATATTTCCTGGAGGGCTGGGTTGTTGAGAGGGAGGTGATGGGCCCCGTTAATGTGCCGTTAATGGGCCATCAGTGGGTCAGTGCCTCAGTGCGTCAAGGTCTGGCGTGCGACTCCATGCGGGGTTGAGAGGCCATGGCTTGCACCAAGGTGCGAAGTTCATCGCTGAACCTGCCCAGCAAGTCATCAGCGGCCAGCAAGCCCACCAACTCACCGCGCGATCCGGTCACCGGTATCCGACGGACGCCGCGTCGTTTCATGGAGGAGAGCACATCGGTCACGCTGTCTTCTTCCCGGGCACAGGCCACGTCGGAGCTCATCACATCTTCTACACGCAATGTGGAGGCGTTGAGGTCACGGGCCACCACCGCTGTCACGATGTCTCGGTCTGTGAGCATGCCCACCACCACACGGTCCTTGCCGTTCTCTTCAACCACTACCAAGCTGCCCACATGAAGCTCACGCATCTGCCGGGCCGCTTCATTCAAGGCGGCGCTTTTGTGGACATAGGCCACGTCTCGCACGCACCATTGGGCGGCCTGACCGGCATGGTGGTTGTGGGCTTTGAGGTCGTGACTTTGCGAGGATGCTTCCTTTGACGGGGCGGCGGACTTGGAAGACTCGGACGCTTTGGACTTCATGGGGCCTCCTGTTGAGAGTTGATTTGCAACACGCTTCGACTTTGAGTCTTCCCAGAGCCCTGGGTGATGAGGCAGGTCAAGCGTCCCTCGCTTGGTCTGGCCCAAGCGATAGCGAGGACAACAATCAGGATCGTGCAGACCGATGAGACCCGCGTCGTGCGGTATGCCGTTTTGAGGGCGCAGGAGGCCCTGAATTCCAGGCTTGCCTGAGCAGCGACAGTTGGGCCAAGCGGGCGGCTACCAAAAAATTGACAGACCCGACAGGAACTTCGCCCTTCGCATTGGGGGTCCCTGCAGGCAATCCAGTCAACAACTCCAAAGCCTCGTCCACCTCTTGGACGGCCCAAATATGAAATCGCCCTTGGGCGCACGCATTGACCACCGATTCGCGAAGCATCAGCTGAGACAGATTGGATTTTGGGAGGATGACGCCATGCTGGCCGGTCAACCCTCGGGCGGCGCACAAGTCGTAGAAGCCTTCGATCTTTTCGTGAATGCCTCCCACCGCCTGGACGGCACCAAACTGGTTGAGCGATCCGGTGACAGCGACGTCTTGACGCAATGGCAACATGGCAAGAGCGGATAACAAGGCACAGGCCTCAGCCAATGTAGCGCTGTCGCCCTCCATGGGGCCATACGATTGCTCAAAAACGATGCTGGCTGAGAGTGACAGAGGCAAGTCTTGTGCAAAACGTGCACCCAAGAAGCCCGCCAGGATCATCATGCCTTTGGAGTGGATGGGCCCACCCAATGTGGATTCGCGTTCGATGTCCACCACATCCCCGTCTCCCAGGCGGGTGGTGGCGGTCACCCGCACGGGGTAGGCGAACCTGAAGTCGCCCGTCTCGGTCACGGCCAAAGCGTTCACCTGCCCAATGTGAGTGCCCACGGTGTCAATCAGCAAGCTTCGGCGATTCAAGGCCTCATGGATCACATCGCGCAAGCGGTCTGAACGCTTCACCCGCGCAGCAACGGCCTGCGCCACGGCCTCTTTGTCAATGACCGATTTTTCAAGTCTTTGGGCGACGGCGTTCGATTCATGAAGCAAGTCGGCCAGGGGCCGTATTTGCGTCGAGAGTTTTTGTGCGTCATCAGCCAGGCGAGAGGCATGCTCCACCA
>RFSP01000129.1 GCA_009923895.1 Betaproteobacteria bacterium
GGTAGAGCAGCGGACTCTTAATCCGTTGGTCGTAGGTTCGAATCCTACAGGGCCCACCAGTGACATCGATCTGTAACTCCCTGTCATGGTTGCATCCATGGATCCTTTGGCGGAGCAAACCATCACCATGACCCCTTCAAGGCCATCGACCGTGCGAGCCATTTTTCGGTCCCTGCTGCTCGCGGTTGCATTTTTCCATTCAGGCCTTCACGCCAGCGATCTGTCCGATCTTTTAAAGAGTGACGCGTATGTACTCTTGGTACGTCACGCCTACGCACCGGGCGTCGGCGACCCACCAGGGTACTCGCTCGAGCAGTGCGAAACCCAGCGGGTCCTCAATGACGAGGGTCGGCGACAGTCTGAGCGCATGGGCCTGTGGCTGCGACGACAAGGCGTGGAGCGTGCGGCGGTGTACTCCAGTGTCTGGTGCCGTTGCCAGGAAACTGCACGCCGCCTTCAACTCGGGCCCGTGACGATCGAACCGGCTTTGGCCTCCTTTTTTGACCAACCGCAGCAAGCGGCTGCACAAACGGCTCGCCTACAAGCGTTTGTGGCCCAAATGCTGCGGACCAAGAAAGATCAGGCCTTGATCTTGGTGACCCACCACGTCAATATCCGCGACTACTTGGGGCCCGACGTTGGGTCCGGTGACATGGTGTTGGCGCGTGTGGATGCCAAGGGCAAAGTGTTGGGTTACAAGGTCTATCCCAGTCCTTGAAGGTGGCCAGGCATCGCCCACGCCCCCTCAATCCACCTTCGCACCAGACGTTTTGACGATCTGAGCGGCATTGTCCCAGTCGGCCTGCAGCAGCTTTTGAAAATCTGCCGGGGACATGGAGGTGTACTCCACGCCCAGTCGTTGTAAGCGCTCTTTGACGGTGGGCTCGGCCATGGCCTTTTGCACGGCAGTGTGGATGCGGTCAATTTCTGCCTTGGGTGTGCCTGCAGGGGCCAACAGGCCGATCCAGGAATCAAAGGTGTACCCGGGCAGGCCGGCCTCGATGACGGTGGGCAGCTCGGGCAAGAACGTGCTGCGCTGGGCGCCTGTGTAGGCCAGCAGCTTGATGCGCGGGTCTTGGCGCATGCCGGCCACGGCAATGGTGGCAGCCACCACACCTTGGGCACGACCGGCCAGCACCTCGTTGACGGCATCGCCCGTGGATTTCATGGGGATGTGCTGCATTTGCAACCCGGCTCTGCCCAGCAGCGAGGCCATGCCCATGTGGGTGGCACTGCCGTTGCCTGCTGAGGCGTAGTTGAGCTGTCCGGGCTTGCTTCGTACGGTTTTGACGAAGTCTGAAAAATTCTGAATTCCCATATTGCCCGGAGCTGCGACGACGTAGCCCGACTGCCCCAAGAAGGCGACACCCACAAAGTCTTTGAGGGGGTCGTAGGGCAGCTTGGCATAAAGGTGTCCGGCCAAGGTGTGGCTGGCTGCGGCCAAGACCAGGGTGTTGCCATCTGGCGCAGCCTTGGCCACGGCCGCGGTGCCGATGGTGCCGCCCGCACCTGCTCGGTTTTCAACCAGCACGGTCGCTCCCAAGATCTGGCCCAGTTCATTGTTGAAGACGCGTGCCATGGTGTCTTGCACGGCGCCGGGGCCAAAGGGCACCACGATGCGAATGACACGTTGAGCGTGAGCGCTTGGGCTCACACCCAGGCCGAGGCCGAGGCACAGGGCCACCAGCAGGCCAGACATCACACGGGTGCCAAGGGCGCGCCGAACGGTGGAAGATCGAATGAAGTTCATTGCAGTTGCTCCTGAGGGGTGGACAGCCAGCGCTGAGCGAGTCGAACAAAGTAGCTCGCGCCAATGGGAATGATTTCGTCGTTGAAGTCAAACGAAGTGCCATGGATGATGCACGGACCCGGACCGTGATCAGGCAAACGGTGGGCGCCATCGCCGTTGCCAATGAAGGCATAGCAACCTGGTTTGACACGCAGCATGTGGGCAAAGTCTTCAGCGCCCATGACAGCTGGATAGCGTTCATCGACCCCCTGATCGCCCACCACCTCGCGCATGACCTGGGCTGCCACACGGGTGGGACCGGCGTGGTTGACCACCGGTGGCGAAGCGCGGCGGAAGTGCACCTCTGCCCGACAGCCGTGTGCGTGGGCCACGCCATCGGCCAGTTGCCTCAGGCCGGTCTCGATGGCGTCGGTGACCGCATCTGAGAAGGTGCGCGCGGTGCCGCCCACCCAGGCTTGATCGGGAATGACGTTGGGGGCTTCAGACCCCTGAATCTGCGTGACAGCCAAAAGCGCGCGTTCGGTGGAGTTGACCACTCGGGGCACCAGGCCTTGCAGTTGTTGACCGAGCTGAATCACCGCAGCCACCGGGTCCAGCCCGGTGTGGGGCATGGAGGCGTGAGTACCCCGACCGTGCATCACCACCCGCCAGGTGTTGCTCGAGGCCATGAGCGCTCCCGGGTTGGTGGCAAAGTGGCCCACCGTGCCAATGGGGAAGTTGTGCAAGGCAAACACGGCCTCGCAGGGAAAGCGCTCAAACAAGCCTTCTTGAATCATCTTGAGCGCGCCCGCTTTGCCCATTTCTTCGGCCGGTTGAAAAATGAAATGGACGGTGCCGTCAAAGTCTTTGGTCTGCGCCAGATGCCAAGCGGCCGCCAGGAGCATGGTGGTGTGACCGTCATGACCACAGGCATGCATGCGACCGTCATGGCGCGAACGGTGCGCAAAGCGGTTCTCCTCTTGCATGGGCAGTGCGTCAAGATCTGCGCGCAGCCCGATGGTGCGGTGGCTGCTGCCACAGCGCAAGACCCCCACCACACCAGTGCCTGCCACCCCAGTGTGAACTTCCAAGCCCCAACTGCGCAGTTTGTCGGCCACCAAAGCGGCAGTGCGATGCTCTTCAAAACCCAGCTCGGGGTGCGCGTGAATGTCACGTCGCAGGGTCACAAATTCATCGGTCTTTTGAAAATTTTCGATCAGCTTCATGGGGCATTTGAGGTATCGACATTCAATGAACGGAAGGTGTCACAAGGACACCCTTGAGCGAGTGAGCACCTGCCCACCGCGAGCACCGGTGTGTTGGCCGTCTTTCCAAGTCAGGGTTCCATTGACCAGGACCGCGTGAATGCCTTCAGCGGCTTGTGTGGGATGGTCGTATTGCGCAGTATCGCGCACCTTGGAAGCATCAAAAACCACGATGTCGGCGCACTGACCCACCGCCACGGTGCCCCGGCCTTGCAGGCCAAAGTTGCGGGCGGTGAGGCCTGTCATTTTCCATACGGCGGTTTCTAGAGGGAAGAGGCCCAAGTCGCGGCTGTAATGGCCCAACACCCGAGGGAAGGTCCCCCACAGGCGAGGATGCGGGCGGTCTCCCACCGGAATGCCATCGGAGCCGACCATGGTCTCGTCGAAGGCCAAGATGCGTTGCACGTCGTCTTCATGCATCTTGAAGTAGATCGCCGTGCCGGGTTGCAACCGCGTGGCCGCTTGTTCGAGCGTCAATCCCCAGTCTTTGGCGATGTCGGCCAGGTAGCGCCCGACGCACTCCGGATGCGACCTGCTGGAGGCAATGAGCACCGGGCTGCTCAAATTCTCGGGCTCATTGCGAATCATGGTGGACGAGGCGTTGTAGGGGTAGCAGTCCACGCAGACCTTTTGATGCTTCATGGCCTCGCGCAAGACAGGCAATGTATGCGCAGACCGTCCGAAGTTGATGGCGCCGGTGACTTTGTGATGAGACACCACCACCGGCACGTTCAGCGCACGACCAATGCGAAAGGTTTCATCCAGACTGTCCATGACGTGATCTGCTTCGTCGCGCATGTGGGTCGCATACAAGCCTTGATGGGCGGTGAGGGGACGACCGACCTCGATGATTTCTTCGGTGGTGGCATGCATGGCGGGCGGATAGAAGGTGCCCGTGGAAAGACCCAGCGCACCCGCAGCCATGGACTCTTGCAGGAGGGTGCGCATGCGCTCGATTTCATCGATGCGCGCGGGGCGGTTGAGGTTGTCCATGACCACCGCGCGTAACGTAGAGTGCCCCACCAGTGAGGCGGCGTTGACGGCCGCAGGCTGTCGCCGCAAGGCATCCAAATAGGCCGCAAAAGACGTGAACCGACGGCCTTTTGGGGAATCCATGAGCGACAGGGGCATGGGCAGATCCATGTCTTGAGTCAGTGGGGCGGCACTCACCCCGCAATTGCCTCCAATCACCGTGGTGACGCCTTGTGAGACCTTGAAGGTCATATCCGGTTGCGCCAGCAGAGCTTGATCGTCGTGGGTGTGCGAGTCAATGAAGCCGGGCGACACGATCAGGCCCTGGGCATCGAGCGTTTGGTGAGCGCGGTGATCTTGCAAATCCCCTATCGCGGTGATCCGCCCGCCTGTGACAGCCACATCGGCGTCGAAGCGCGGTGCTCGGGTGCCGTCAATGACGGTACCTCCGCGAATGATGAGGTCATGGGTTTCGTGGGCGACGGACATGGTCAGCTCCGCAGGTGAACGATGGAATGACTGCAGGCATCTTAAGCAGGAATCGACCAGAGCCGGTTGGGAGCCAGCATCTGTGGGGTGAGTCCGAAGGCACGCAGGTGATCGGTCAATGCCACCGAGCGCGCCAAACAGGCGCAGGCTTGCCCCATGGCGGGCGAGGTTTGGATGCCATAGCCACCCTGTGCAGCCACCCAGAAAAAATGAGGGGCACGGTCATCCCAGCCGCCCACGAGATCCCCATCGGCCACAAAGGAACGCAGGCCGGCCCAGGTGCGAGCGGGGCGGCGGATTTCCAGCGTGGTCATGGTTTGAATGCGGTCAATGGCCAGCGCGATGTCGAGCTCTTCGGGTTGCACGTCGTGGGGTGTCACGGGGTCGGCGTTGGCAGGAGACCCCAGCATCATCCCGGCGTCGGGTTTGATGTACCAGTCCTCGCTAGCGCCGATGGTCATGGGCCACAGCGATGCATCCACACCGCCGGGCAGTGCAAAGGTGAAGGCGGCGCGCCGCTTGGGCTGCAAGCCCAAGGGTTGTGCGCCGGCCATGGAGCCGATCACATCGGCCCAGGCACCAGCGGCGTTGATCACGATGGGTGCCTGGCAGGGACCCGCCGATGTGTGGACCGCCCACTGCGTGCCCACATGCCGCATGGCCAACACCTCGGCGTTGAGCAGCAACTGGCCGCCTTGGGATTTGACGCCGCGCAGGAAGCCTTGATGAATGGCGTGGACGTCCATGTCCGAGGCATCGGGCTCGAACACTGCGCCGCCAATCTTCTCTTTGCGAAGCACGGGCGTGAGATCGAAAGCGGCCTGAGCATCGAGCCACTGGCCCCTTGGCGACACTTGCTGAAGGACCTGCCAGTGTTCTTGCAGCGTGGCAGCCTCATCTGGCGTGCCCACCATCAATGCCCCTCGCGCGCTGAGCAAGGGGTGTTCGCAAAAGCCCCCAGGAGGCGACTCAAAAAACGCACGGCTGGCCAGCGTGAGAGCTCGCACCTGGGCCGTGCCATAACTTTCCATGAACAGGGCGGCCGAGCGACCGGTGGAGTGGTATCCCGGTTGCGACTCGCGTTCTAAAACCAGCACGCGGCCGTGAGGAGCCAGCCAATAGGCCACCGATGCGCCGGCGATGCCGGCGCCAATGACAAGAAAGTCAGCTTGAAGCGCCATGGGGGTGGCGCCTTGCGGCCCAAAACACCGCCCCTTGAGCGCCATAGGTTTCTTGGTGCATGACGTCGCGGGTGAGCTTGAAGGTGTCACCGGCCTTCACGTGACGGGTTTGGCCATCCATGGTCAACCAAAATTCGCCTTGAACCACCAGCGC
>RFSP01000130.1 GCA_009923895.1 Betaproteobacteria bacterium
TCTGTGATGTGCATGTAGCCATAATCGTCGATGGTGGCGACGTCGCCGGTGTCAAACCAGCCGTCTGCATCAAAGGCTGCGGCCCCTTCACCCACCAGGACCACGTTCAAGTCACGCGCTTGAGCCAGTTCAATCAAGCGCTCGACCATGTCCAAGAAAAATTCTGGGGGCTGCGTGAAGAGGCCAAGGTGCCGGGCGCCCGCGATTTGATCTCGGTCGATCACCGAAGCCAGGTCCAGCGACAAGGCGTCATAGGACAGCTCCTGTCCGTCGCTGAGCGCAAGACGTCGCTGCTGCAGGTTGAGAGCGGTCACCGAGACATGCAGCGGTGTGACGTCGGCCACGCGCCAAACCGGCAGCAGATCCAGGGTCGCTGCGGCCAAGGTTTGATCACCGGCCACGCACGCAGCCTCTTGGCCCGGAATGATGGCCTTGTCTGAGGGTGCAATCCACACCACCTGTGCGCTGGCCACCCGCTGACGCGCAAACGCGTAGAGCGCATACAAATGCACAGGGCCAAGCCCCACCATGACCAGGCGCTTCATGGTTTCATGGCATCCAACATCTCAAAACTCCGCCCCTGCGGCGAGCTGCACATCGGGACCCCGGTGATGCCAAGCCGTGTCCAATAACAGGCGCACGCCCTCGACCAAGGTGGGCAGGGGCAGGCAAGCCACGCCAGCTTTGCCGCGCACCTGTTCGGGCACATAGGGCACGTGCACAAATCCACTTCGAACGCCTGTGCCCGCCAAGCGGTGTTGAAGCCCATAGAACACGTGATTGCAAACGAAGGTTCCCGCAGTCTGGGAGACGCTGGCGGGGATGCCTGCACGGTGCAAAGTGGCCACCAGGGTCTTGATGGGCAAGGTACTGAAATACGCAGCGGGTCCGCCGGGCACAATGGGGTGGTCCACCGGTTGCTGACGGGCGTTGTCGGGGATGCGGGCATCGTCCACATTGATGGCCACTCGCTCCACCGACAAGTCGGTGCGCCCACCCGCCTGGCCCAAGGCCAACACCAACCGCGGTTGATGCAAATTCAAAGCGGCATCGAGGGCTTCCAGGGCCCGCTGAAAAACCGTGGGCAGCTGCACGGCCACCACTTGTGCGGGGCCCACGTGGTGGCCGTGAAGTGCACTGGCGATCTGCCAGCTTGGATTGATGGTCTCACCGGCAAAGGGCTCAAACCCGGTGAGCAAAATGGTGTTCATCTCAAGCAGCTCTCAGGCAATCGACGATTTTCAGGCGTGAGGCGCGCCAGGCCGGTATGAAGCCCCCCACAAACCCCATGAGCAGCGCAAACAACAGCGATTGCACCACAATGCCCCCGGTCATTTGGAACTTAAAGGCCAATTCTGAAAAAGTGGCGAAGTTGGTGGTGGACACATCCACGGCCTGCATGAAGCTTGCAGCCAAAAGACCCATGATGCCTCCCACCAAAGACAACAGCAAGGCCTCTCCCAAAAACGCCACCATGACGGCACCTCGCCGGTACCCCAAGGCCCGCAAGGTACCGATCTCGCCCGTTCGAGAAGCCACCGTGCCAAACATCGTGATCATGGCTCCCACCACGGCACCGATGGAGAAGATCACCGCCAAGGTGGTGCCGAGAATGCTGATGAAACGGGCCAGGGCTTCGCTCTGGTCGGCATAGAACCGCACTTCGCGCTTGGCCTCGAGACTGAGACGCGGATCGCCATCGACCAACTCGCGAACCCGATCGAAGCCATCGGGATCGGCCAGCCGCATCACCACCGACGACCAAGTCTGTCGGCGAAAGGTCTGCATGAGTTGCTCAGCGTCGGTCCAAATTTCAGAGTCAAACGCACTGCGAGACGCATCAAACAGCCCCACCACCGTCCAGTCGCGTCCGCCAAAGCGCAAGAGGCCCCCCACCTGCACGCCTTGAAACCCACGCGCCACACCCAATCCGGCGATCACCTCGTTGCTGCCCGGTCGAAACATGCGCCCTTCAATCACCTTCACTTGGGGCCGAAGCGCCAAGCCCACGGCGGAGGTTCCCCGCAAGGTGACATTGCTCGGCTTGCCACTGTTGCGCTTGATGAGGCTGCTGAGCACCACCGGCTCTTTGGTCACCCAGGGTTGGCCTGTGGCATCGGTGGCCAATCCGGGCAAACTCTCGAGGATGGAGGCTTGTTGGCGGGTGATGCCACTGTTGATCTCCGCCCCAGAGCCTTTACGCAAGACCATGACGTTGTCGGGTTGACCGGTGTCCACCAAGGTGGTTCGAATGCCCTCGGACATCATCAAGACCGTGGCAAAGACATACACCACCAAGGCCATGCCCGCCGCGGTCAGCAAGGTGGTGACCCTGCGCACCCACAGGTTGCGTGCGATATAGGTCAGAGGAACGGCTGCCATGACAGAAACGCCTCAGGCCACGTGACGCAAGCCGGCCACGATCGGAATGCGGCTCATTTTCCAGGAGGGCCAGGCCGCAGAAACCAGGCCCACCACCAGCGCCGCCAAGGCCTGCAACGCCATGGTGGTGCCGGAGACGCGAAACACAGGAAACAACGAACCAGTCGCCCCCCCAAAGGCCGAGGCCATGGGCAGGGTCAGCAAAATTCCCAGCAGCCCCCCCACCAGGGCAATCATCAAGCTCTCGCCAAAAAGCAGACGCACAACAAAGGAGGGAGCAAATCCCAACGCCTTGAGGGTGGCGTATTCGGCCAGGCGCTCGCGAGCCGTCATCGTCATGGTGTTGGCCATGACCGCCATGATGATGACAATGACGATATAGCTCACAGCTTGCAAAGCCACCAGCACGGCCTCGCTCATCGAAACAAAGCCCAATTGGAAGGCTTTTTCAGTTTCCGTCAATGTTTCTGCCAATGAATTGCGAAACTGATCGTCCACACGAGACGAAATGACAGCGGCATTGTTCGGGTCGCGGATGCCCAGCACGAACACCCCCACCAAGTTGCTGCTGCGTCCGCCTGCGCGGGCCCGCAGCGTGTCGTTGACAAAGGACCAGTGCATGAGCATCTGGTTCTGGTCCACACTGGGGTCAGCACCTTCATAGATGCCGCGAATGGTGAAATTCCAAGTGCCGGGGTAGATGGTGCCGCGCAGCGGCACGTTGTCCCCCACTTTCCAGCCAAACTTTTGCGCCAAATTGCGCCCCACCAAAACACCCGTGCGGTCTTTCAGCCAGGCCAAGCGCTCATCGTCGCTGACTTTGAATTCAGGGTACAGCGGCAAGTAGCTGGGGCCGTCCACCGCAAATTGCGGGAAAAAGTTGCGCTCGCTGATGTAAATGCCACCAAACCAATTGGACCAACTCACGCCTGTCACGCCGTCCACCGCCCGCAAGCGTTGGGCATAGGCCAAGGGCAGCGGCACGGTCAGCGACGTGGCACTTCGGGTAATGAGACGAGAACTCGAGCTGGCCTCGGCTCCCGCATACCAAGCGTCCACCACGGTGCGCAACAAACCAAAGGAACTGATGGCCACAATCAGACCCACCAGGGTCAGCAGCGTCCTCAGTTTGTGGCGAAACGCGTTCTTGACGAGCAAGCGCAACAGGAACATGGACCTTGAGGCTCGCCGATCAATGGCCGCTCGCGGCCTCATCCACCAGCACGCCCTTTTCCAGATGCACCATGTGATGCGCCCGGGCAGCCGCCTTGGGGTCATGGGTGACCATGACGATGGTCTTCTTCAAATCGTGCACCAACTGCTCCAAAAGCGCGAGCACTTCTTCTCCGGTTTGGCGGTCCAGATCGCCCGTGGGTTCGTCAGCCACGATGAGGTCGGGGTCGGTCACCAGCGCACGCGCAATGGCCACCCGCTGCTGCTGTCCACCTGAGAGTTCGTTGGGAAAGTGGTCGGCCCGATCTGACAGCGACACCAGGTCCAGCACCTGCCTCACCCGCTCGCGACGCTGGCGAGCCGACAAGTCTGTGAGCAGCAGGGGCAGTTCCACGTTTTCAAAGGCAGACAGCACCGGCATGAGGTTGTAGAACTGAAAAATGAAACCCACGTGGGCGGCGCGCCAGTCGGCCAGTTCACCCTCGCCCAAGGTGGCAATGTCCACGCCGCCTATCTCAATGGTTCCGGCCGTGGGTTTGTCGATGCCCGCAATCAAATTGAGCAAAGTGCTCTTGCCCGATCCACTGGGTCCCATCAGGGCCACAAAATCGCCCGCCGGCACATCGAGATCGATGCCCAAAAGCACAGGAATGTCCTGCTCGCCCCGCCGATACGACTTGGCCAGCTGGCGAATGCGAATGAGAGGGGTCGCGTCCACAGGCAATGCGGGTGAAGGCGTCACTTGCCGGCCACGGTGAGCGAGGTGCCGGGCTCCAGCTTTGGCGAAGGCGTCAACACCAGTCGGTCGCCCACTTTGAGCGGCCCGGAGGAGACTTCAAGCAAGTCACCCATCGTTCTGCCGGTCACGACCGACACGGCCTCGGCCTTGCCGTCGGTGACGCGAAACACCACCTTCTTGCCTTCGCGCTCCACCACCGTCTTGGGACTCACGGCCACCACGGCTTGCCGCTCGGTATCGGCTGCGGCCTTGGACATGAACACCACTTTGGCGCTCATTTCGGGCAGCACACGGGGGTCCATCTTGGCAAAGCGGACCTTGGTCATCACGGTGGCCTTGGCTCGATCGACCGTGGGAACGATGCGCACCACGCTGCCCGCGAACCGGGCATCGGGCAAGGCATCGAGCGTGATTTCTACCGGCTGATCGATGCGGATCTTGCCGACATTGGACTCGGCCACATCGGCCTCCACTTCAAGCGTGGACATGTCGGCCACCGTCACCACAGCGCCCTGAGAACCCGCAGCACTGGAAAAAGGCGTGATCATGTCGCCCACGTTGGCGTTCTTGACCAACACCACCCCATCGAACGGAGCGCGGATCTCGGTCTGATCGCGGTTGACCTGCTGCACCTTGACTTGGGCCTGGGCACTGGCCAAAGCGCCCTTGGCCGTGGCGATTGCCGCTTCGGCTGCCGCCAGACCCGCCTTGGCGGCATCCGAACGGCGCGCAGCCGCATCGAGCGCCTGCGAGGAGACGAAGCCCTGGTTTTGCAAGTCGCGTGCACGTTGCCATTCGGCTTGCGCGTTGGCCAACTCCACCTGTGCCGAACGCATGGTGGCTTCGGCCTGCCGCACCCCGGCTTGCGCTTGCAACACGCCCGCCTCTGCAGCCGCCACGGCCGCCTGGACGTCGCTGGCGTCGATGCGCGCGATCAAATCTCCTGCCTTGACAGCACTGCCTTCGCGCACACGCAGCTCCACCAGACGCCCTGCAGCTTTGGAAGATACCGCTGCGCGCCGTTGCGCCACCACATAGCCCGAGGCCGTGAGCTGCGCATATTGCGAAGAGGGGTAAGCCATCTGGACCGCACTGACCTGCACCTCAGCCGGCCGGCGACCGGACAAGAAAAACCCGGCACCTGCCACGATCAATACGGCCAGCGCGATGATCCAACGACGCGAGCGCTTGCGCCGAGGCACTGAAGAACGATCGATGGGGCTCAGCGATGACAAGCTGGAAGGAGATGCGCTCATGTCTGCAATGGTGGTGGGAGAGGCCAAGCCTCAGAAAAAACCAGACATTGTGACTCAGATGCGGTCTGTGGCGCTGACCTCGGCGCCATACCCTCCACCGCCGGGGGTCTCGATGACAAACACGTCGTTGGTCTGCATCTCAACCGACCCGATGTGGCCCAACACTTCCACCGTGCCATCACGGCGTTGGACGCGGTTGACACCCAGCGCGCCAGCGCCTCCGTCAC